>NZ_AUFD01000017.1:0-134139 GCF_000426325.1 Streptomyces sp. CNS606 | reverse complement strand
CTCGGTGCCGGTGCGGGTGCCGCTCTCGATGGCGGGGGCGATGAAGGTGTCGGCGAGGAGGAAGCCGCCGAGGAGCAGGGTGACGACGAGCCAGGTCGGCGGGCGGAAGAGCTTGATGCCGAAGTAGCCGAAGACGGCCAGGAGGGCGACGAGCGGGATTTCGACGTTCATGGCGGGGTGTCCTTTCAGCGGATGCGGCAGCGGTGGGTGCGGGCGGCGAGCTGTGCGGCGGTGCGGGTGCCGTAGTCGGCGGACCAGCCGCAGCGCTCGGAGGTGCACACGGCTGCGTGGCGGGTCTGGCCGGTGCGGCGGTCGCGGTGGGTGCCGATCTGCACCGGGCCGATGCGCTCGACGGAGTGGAAGAAGTCACGGGCAGGCATGGCGTGTTGTCCTTTCCGGTCAGGTGAGTTGGGCGGCGATGGCGTCGGCCATCGGTGCGGGGACGCCCAGGCGGGCGCGGAGGGTGTCGGTGTCCATCGGCGCCCCGGTACGGGCGCGGTGGGCGTCGGTGAGCTTCCGGGCGTGCTCGACCAGCGGAGCCGGGACGGAGACCGCAGGCGCCGGGGCGACCGGTGCGGGAGCAGGCTCCTCGACCGGGGCGGGCGCGGGGGCCGGGTCGATGGCCGGGGGTGCCGGCGCTTCGGTCGGCTCGATCTCGACCGGTTCCGGGTCGGCAGGGGTCTCGGTGTGCTCGGAGCGTTCGAGGGCGTGCGCCGGGTCTTCGTCCTCACGGTCCGCGAGCTCGGCGGCGTGCGGTGCGTGGACGAGGAGGGTGCCGCCGAGGAAGGCCAGCGCGGGCCAGCCGGCGACGAGGATGCGCAGCCAGTCGGGCACGTCGTTCAGGTCGAGGAGCCCGGCGGTGGCGATGTTCGCGCCCAGCGACGCTCCCAGTGCGATGACGAACCACGTCCAGGCCGATCCTGCCGGGGCGCCGGTGGAGCGGGAGGTGCGGAGTCGGTTCCAGGCGGCGACCAGGAGCAGGTCCACGCTGATCGGGTAGGCCCAGGCTTTCCAGCCGTCTTGCCCGGCCGCTTCGGCGAGGTCGTGGAGGTGAGCGAAGGACAGGGCACCGGCGATCACGGCCTGTACGAGTACGGCGTCGAGGCGAAGTGAGCGCATCGGGTCTCCTCCTTCCTTGGATGGGGCCGGGCGGTCCGCGTGTGGGGCCGCCCGGCGGTCGAGTCGGCGGTCAGTCGGTGGTGCCGGAGCCCCAGCAGGTCAGGCACATCACGGTCTGTCGGTCTGTGGTCTCGCGCTTGCGTCGGGCGCCGACGCGGACGTTTTCGGTCGTCTCGCCCTTGCCGCCGCAGTCCGGGCACTTCTTCGCTCGGGGCCGGCGCGTGGGCTTGCGCGCGGCCATTGGTCAGCGCTCCTGTCCGGGCAGGCCGCCCAGGTCGACGGAGGCGGCGAGGGAGTAGCCGAGGGTGTCGGCGAAGTCGAGGTCTGCGCCGGGCAGTTCGGCGTAGGCGGAGAGGTCATCCAGGAGCCGGATGGTGCGGGTCAGGTCGTCGCAGTGCGGGCACATCGCGGGCACTCCTTCCGGTTTTCGGCATGGAGGGGGTAGGGACGTGGCGTGAGGCGGTCACACCAACCGGTGTGCGGAGAACGTCAGGCCGCCTCGGTCAGCTCACGGGCCGGGGCCGGGGCCGGGCCGAGGACGGGCCGGTAGTCGGCCAGCTCAGACAGTTCCGGGGTGAGGCCGGCGTGGCGGTTGCAGATGTTGACCGCCTGCCGAAGCGTCGTGAACGGCGTGCGGGTCAGCACCCAGCCGCCGGAGGAGTCCGCAGCCACGGCGGTGCCGGGCCGGTCGGTGCCGATCTGCACGGCGGCGAGTACGGCGTCCGGGGCGATGTCGGCGAACGCCATGTTCGCGGAAGACTCATCGTTGACGCGGTGGGCGGTGCGGCCGGTGAGCTGGGAGCGCAGGAGGGTGATGCCCTTGCCGAGGTCGGCGCCGAAGCGCTGCCCGCAGACCTCCACGTAGATGCCGGCGGCGCGGCCGAGCTGAGCCAGCCGCACGAGGGCGGTGACGATGGTGTCCCGGCGCTTCTCCTCAGCCCTGCCACCTGCGGCGAGGGCGAGTTCGGCGACCTCGTCGACCAGCAGCACAACCGGCACCGGCCGCAGATGCTCGGGCAGGCCCCAGATATCGGCGGTGATCTCCGCGTCCGGCACGTCGGCGCTGATGCGCTGCTCACGCCGGATGACCTCCAGCGTTGATTCCATGCGGTCGATGAGCGCTTCGAGCAGGCCCAGGGCGTTGTCCGGGTTGTCGGCCAGGGCGGAGAAGCGGCGGGCGAGCGGGTAGAGCTCCACACCGTTCTTGCAGTCGATCCCCACCAGCGCCACCCGCTGATCCGCCAGCGCGGCCACAAGACGCCGCTGATAGACCGACTTGCCGGACTGTGTGGCGCCGATGTTCAGCGCGTGCGGGACCTGCCGATAGTCGCGGTAGTGGACCGAGCCGTCCTCCCGCAGGGAGACCGGGACGCGAAGGGTGTCCGCGTCGGTCTTCGCCGGCATCTGCACCCGCTTGAGGACGTCGTAGCCGGTCATGCGCAGCTCGACCACACCGGCCTTGACCTCTCGCGAGGAGACGCCCTGCATCCCGAAGGAGTGCCGCAACCGGTCCGAGGCGGCGGCGAAGTCGAACGCGTCCTGCCCCGGACGGAGCTTGACCCGCACCACCAGCCCAGTCCGAGTGACCCGAAGCCGGCGAATGCGCGGGACACGGGAGGCGGGAACCTCGCTGCGGGTGACGCGGGCCAGCAGCAGCCGCATACGCGACGGTGGGACCGTCAGCCCGCAGGCTTCCATGACCGAGGCGTACCGGAAGCGGAGGCGGACCACGGCCACGAGGGCGCCGAAGGTGAGCCAGTACCAGGCCGGGCGGCGCCACCGCAGCAGCGCCGCCGTGCCCAGGATGACCACCAGCACGATGATCGTCAGCGTCTCCATGATCAGGCCGCCTTGGCCTTGGCGCCGGTGTCGGCGAGGGAGGTGACCGCCACGGCGCGGAAGGCGATGCCGTGCCGACGCTGGCCGTTGAACTCGTTCTCCCACGGCCGTGCGACCAGCCCGGTCAGCGCCAGTGGCGTGCCCATCACCAGCTCACCGGTGACGCCGGACTCGGGGACGGTGATCGACAGGATCTCCGGGGCGTTGCCCTCCAGCGCGAACATCACGTTCACGGTCATCAGCTTCGCGCCGGTCTCACGGTCGGTCTGGACCTCACCGGTCTGACGGTTGACCTTCGGCTCAGCCGGGCCGGCGGCCATGACCTGAGCGGCGTTGGTGTCGACGGGGATCTGACGCATCGTGTCGTCTCCTGAACGTTGAGGTTCTTCGCCGAACGTCTGTCGGCACCCTCAGGAGACCGCGCAGAGGGGTGGACGCATCACGGTCCGCATGGACGTTTGGGGACGTCTGAGGTAACGTCAAAACGTCCTAGTGTTCCAGGGGAAGGACCGCAGGCATGGCGAACGACCGTCTCCGAGCCGCCATTTCGGCCAAGGGAGAGACCATCCAGTCTCTCGCCGAGCACGTCGGCGTGGACCCGAAGAGCGTCGAGCGCTGGATCTCTCTCAGCCGTACCCCACACCGCAGCCACCGTTGGAAGGCAGCCGACTTCCTCAGCGCGGACGAGGTCTATCTCTGGCCGTCGGTCGAGAAGCAGGCGGAGACGGCCAGCAGTTCAGAGCTCGTCACCTTCTACCCTCACCGCGGAGCGGTGCCGGCACATCTGTGGTCCTCGCTCATCGAGAAGTCGGTGAGCAACGTCGAGGTGCTTGTGTACGCAGGGTTGTTCCTCTTCGACGGCCACCCGGACCTTGCCGACCAGCTTTCCGAGAAGGCGAAGAACGGCGCCCAAGTGCGCATCATGTTGGGTGACCCCGACTCTCCGATGATCCGCCAGCGCGGCGAGGAGGAGGGTATCGGCGACAAGCTCGGGGCCCGTGCCCAGCTCAGCAGGCACTACATCGCATCAGCGACGAACACCCCGGGCGTAGAGCTGCGACTCCACGACACGATCCTCTACAACTCCATCTACCGGTTCGATGACGACGTCCTGGTGAACCCACACGTCCTCGGCGCCCCGGCCGGGCAGAACCCCGTTCTGCACTTCCGCTACGTCCCCGGCGGTCGGACGTTCCGGCACTACATGAAGAGCTTCGACTACGCGTGGGAGCGTGGGACGCCCGCGTAGGCCCTTCGTCAGCCGTGGCACCCTGGTGGCATGGCTCGCGTCGACTACTTCAACGACCCGCAGGCGCCCAAGGCGAACAGCCTCGTTCCGTCGGTGACGGCCGTTGCGCTCAACGAGGCCGGAGAGGTCTTGCTGATCCACAAGACCGACAACGGTCTATGGGCCCTGCCCGGCGGCGGCGTCGACGTGGGCGAGTCGGCACCCGACGCAGCCGTACGGGAGGCCAAGGAGGAGACCGGGTTCGACATCGAGGTGACGGGCTTGGTCGGCCTCTACACCAACCCCGGTCACGTCATGGCGTACGACGACGGCGAGGTGCGCCAACAGTTCTCCATCTGCTTCCACGCCCGCATCACCGGAGGCGAGCGGCGGACCAGCGGTGAGAGCAAGGAAGTCGCGTTCGTCCGCCCGAGCAGGCTGGACAGCCTCAATATTCACCCGTCGATGCGCCTTCGGATCGACCACGGCCTACAGGCCAACCGGAAGCCTCACATCGGCTGATCACCCAGCGAGACGGGCACGCGTGCGCTCGACAGCCCCCGAGAGGTACGGCCGAGCCTTGCTGATCGCGTTGTGAACCTCACTGCCTGGCTCGTAGCGGGTCAGGATCTCGTCAATGCGCTGATCGAAGTCGAGCCGCTGCCCGGCCGGGCCGGTGGTCATGTCGGAGAAGATCAGCGCGTCAAGGAGGGGAGAGTCCTCGCGCTCGTACACCTGGAGCTCAGCCCTCAGCCCGCGCTGCTCGGCCTCAAAGGTGGCGCCGGAGTGGTGGGCTACCAGGCAGACCAGCCGACGAGGAGCCTCCAGCGACTCCAAGTGCCGGGCACCGTCCAACGGATGGAAGCCCGTGGCGCGCAGCTCTGGGGCGTACCCGATGTCGTGCAGCCATGCAGCCGCGACGAGGAGATCCCGCTCAGCCGAAGGTACTGCCGAAGAGGCTTCCCCGGCACGCTTCGCAACCGCCTGCGTGTGCAACCAGCGATTCCCAAGCGGAGGCAGCAGCGACTCAGCCAACGCGGCAGCGCCCTGCGGGGTGTCCAGTGAAGAAGCCATACGTGTCACGGTAGCCGAGACCTGCAGCGAGGCCAGACCAAGAGCGTGCGGTGAGAGTTTCTCTACTTCATCAAGGGCTCGCTCCGCTCGCCGCGCGGCCCGGCTCGCCGCCGGGCCGACGCTCCTGTCTCCGCCCCGCTCCGGCCCGGCCGCCGGCCCGCGCACGGCGCGAGCCACAGAAGAGGGGGCCAACGTGGCTGGGGCGGTCGGCTCCACGGCTTTAGGCAGCCACCTTGGGGCGAGCCTCCAAGATCGGGGCCCACATCGGGCTTTAGCGGGCAGGCTAGGAGCTGCCCGAGTCGCGGCAAGCTTACGGGCCCCGATCTCTCGCCCCAAGGCAGCTCCCGCCCAAAGCCGCTCCGCCTCCCTACCTGTCCGGGCGGGCGGAATCACTCGCCACTGGGTTCTCGGTTGGCTACAATCAGCTACCACGCCGACTCTCGGGAGCGAACCAGGATGCAGGGCAGCGCCCCTCAAACATTTACGATCGCAGAGTTTCTAAAATGGAGCGACGACAAAGAGCTGAATCTGAACCCGAAGTTTCAGCGCGGGCCTGTATGGGGAACGCCCGCTCGCAGCTACTTGATTGACTCGATCGTCCGTGGATACCCGATACCAAAACTCCTTCTGCGTACGAGTATCGACCGTGATTCGCGTCGAACTATTCGAGATGTCGTCGATGGTCAGCAGAGGCTTCGTACCATTATCGATTTCGCGGCCGGTAAATTCGCTCTGACGTCGAAGGCTGGCGAATACCGAGGGTACCGGTACGCGGATCTCGAAGACGAGGAGAAAGACGCCTTCCTAGCGTACAAGCTTACCTGCGAGCAGCTAATCAATGCCAGCGATGAAGATGTTCTAGAGGTCTTCCTCCGAATCAACTCTTACGCCGTTCCAGTTAATGGCCCAGAACTGCGCAATGCTCGATTCGATAACGACTTCTCGTCACATGTCAAGAGCCTCACTCGTATGATCCCATTTGTATGGGATCTGGGTGTGATCTCGAATCGAGAGAGGGTTCGCATGGTGGATCACTCCACCGTAGCTGAGCTCCTCGGTTTTATGATCAGAGGGGTGCGAGCCGGGTCGGACTCAGATATCACCGAGCTTTACGAGTCCCAAATGCAGGCGCACTTGGAGGACCTGCCGTCCGAGGAGGATTTCCTCAACATCATGCGAGTCACTTCGGACTTGCTCCGGGACTACAAGAAGGAGGCGGTTGTTAGCCGGCCCAACTTCTTGATGTTGGCGGCTGCGGTGATGTACAGCCAGGGCCTACTACCTGAGGGCAAGCTGAACTTCCAGAAGGTGGAGTCGCCAGATGAAATGCTCCTTGATGAGGACCGAGTAACAACCGCCATCGGTGACCTGAATACCGCAATTGACACTCCCGCCGAGGACCTAGACAAGCGCGCTCTGCCTTTCATCGAAGCTCGCTCCTCCAGTCAACGCATCAGTAGTCGGCAAGTGCGATTCGAGTATTTTTGCCATGCCCTAGCAGGTAAGTCCTTCTACGACTGGTAAAGGGCTCAAGGCGTGACACACAATTTGCGTGACATCAGTAAGGCGTTCAGTCAAGAGGCTGATGAAATCGAAAGCTGTTTCCATCAGTGCACGTATATGACGCCTATTGCTGTGTATAAGGTCGCCTACATGCCAGCGATCGAGGGCTGCCTCACTGCCCTATGGGACTCCTGGGGGAGATTCATAAGGTCGGTCATTTTAACAAGTGCCGCAGGGTCTACTGTTGGCGGGTCGGGGCGAGTGTATAGTCCGGCACAAGTAAGATCCGCATCAGCAGCTTTGCGGACATTGAAGACAGACTCTTACTCCCGAGGAAATCGAATTCGAATCATGGGGGGTGAGCCGGCTTGGTCGGCTTCCGAGTCGCTACTCGATATTTGCAACTCACTTAGCTTCTCAGCGTCTCATCCTCTGCACGCGGCAGTCACTGCGAACAACATTGCGCTACCGTTCGGAAATTTTGTTCCGAATCCGATCCAAGAGATTCGAGACGTGCGAAATTTCTGCGCTCACAAAGGAGATGCCACTTATTTGCGAATGAAGTCACATTTCGCGGGTGGCACAAAAGATGCACACACGCATATGTGCACGACCGGCACTGGAGGAATTGCCAACTTCTCTCACTGGGTGGACTGTCTCAAGGTGATTTCCGAAGCGGCTACATATTAAGCATGGTGGGCGACGTAAGTGGTCAATCTGCTGACCGCAGGGCCGCGATAACTCTCGCAGCTGCGATGTTCGGGTCCTCGTGTTCCCACACGCGAACGATCTTCCAGCCCTGCTCGCGGAGTTTCTGATTGGTGTCTTCGTCCCGGGCCTGGTTGCTCTGGATCTTTTCTTTCCAGAAGCGACGATTCCTTGCGGCTGGGCGGTGGTGTTCTGTGCAGCCGTGCCAGTAACAACCATCCACAAAGACGGCGACGCGTGCCTTGCGGAAAACGAGGTCAGCCGTACGCCGCAACTCAGGAAGGGGACGGGTATTTACCCGGTAACGGAAGCCTTGGCTGAAGAGGATTGAGCGCAGGAGTCGTTCTGGCCCGGTGTCGCGGCCCTTGTTGGCCCTCATGACTGCCCGGACGGCCGTCGAGGACGCCTTGGAGTCGCTCGGCAAGTACTCCTCACGAACCAGGCCCGCCGTACGGGCGATCGCCCATGCCTGCTTGAGGTTGGCGGCCCGGGTGCTGGCCGTGACCTCGCCGATGTAGCGCTCACGAGTGCGGCCACGCTGCGACCAACGTAGATAAGCGCGAATCCGGCGGGTTCTGGAGTAGACGCGGAACGCGATGGAGCCAGTGGGCTCCTCACTACCGTCTAGAACTACGACGCGGCGATGGCGACCGCCGGCCGCCCGATCCTGCTCTGCGGAACGAGCCGCACGGGACATGCCGGGCCGCGGCCTCCAGGCCCCATCGGGCGGAAGGCGGTCGCTCCAGCCCTGTTGAGCCCGGGTCGCTTGCGTCACGCCCGCCCCTCGGCGGCGTCGAGTGCCGCGCGGACGGCCGCAGCGAAGACCTCGCCGAGCCGGACGGGAACGGCGTTGCCAAGTTGCCGCATCTGTTCCCCACGTGGACCAGCGAGGGCCCAATCGTCGGGAAAGGTCATCACGCGAGCTGTCTCTCGGACGGTCATGTACCGGTAGCCGGTGCCGTCGAAAGTGGGGTCATCGAGTCGCAACACGGACTCGCCGCCGGGTACGCCGTGCACGCCAGCCTTGACCGTCTTGGCGGGGCTGTCCAGCTCATTGGGTGTGTGGCCGACGTAGACACGGGCACCGGGCCAGCCCTTGTGATCGGGGACCTCGCCGACGACGATCCTGTCCCGCACAGCCTCCACGGGCACGGGTGGGAGGGGCTTGCCTTCGTTCTCGTCGATCCCAGCGATTGCGTCGCGCAGTGTGCGCCAACGCTTCTTGCCGTCGGGTACCAGCGAAGGAGGGGGAAGAGTGGCCATGACTCGTTCCCGTACGGAGTCGATGCCCGGGACGTCGTTGTGGTCCTTCCAGTACTGCCCACCGTGCATGGCGTCGATGAGCGCATCCTTGCTGAACTCCTCCGCCGGCTGATGCTCCTTCCATTTGACGCCGAGGTCTGAGCGGAACGCAACGACGATGACGCGGTGCCGAATCTGGGGCACTCCGTAGTCCGCCGCGTTCACCGGAATGTGGACGACGTCGTACCGCTCGGGCGAGCCTTTCGCGTAGTCCTGAGTCAGAAGATCTTCAAGGACCTTGTCGTGGTCCTCCCAGGTGGCGTCCTTCGCGCGTCGCACGAACGGGAGACTCATCTCCCGCTTGATGTACTCGAAGTACGGCTTGAATGAGGGGCGGAGCAGACCGCGCACGTTCTCGCAGATGACCGCCTTGGGGCGCATCTCGCGGATGGCCCGAAACATCTCCGGGAACATGTTCCGTTCGTCCTCGTCGCCCTTGGCCACGCCCCCGAGGCTGAACGGCTGGCAGGGTGGACCGCCGGCCAGGACGTCCACCTCGGCGTCCTTGAGGAACTCGAACGAGGGGATGCCTCGCACGTCCCCGGGTACGAGCGGCCATCCTGCAGCGCGACTGCCTGGGCGGGGGCCACCAGGCTCGGGCACGGACGTGTCCTCGGGCTTTCGGAGTGTGGCGCCATTGTCGGTCAGGGTCTTCACGGCTTGCTTGGCGAACTCGTTGACGAGGAGCGGCCGGAAGCCCGCCTTGTGAACCGCCATGGCCAGCCCGCCGCCGCCGGCGAACAGCTCGACCGACGTTCGGTCAGTGGGCTCTCGTTTTCCCTGATCAGACATGAGCAAAGCATACCGCGGAGTTGTAGATCATGGAAAGAGACTCGCCAGAAGCATGGACACCAGCGACAACAGCGCTGGTTAGAGTGATCACCGCATCGGGTGGCTGCTTATGGCGTTCGCCAGGGGAGGATGACAGTGAGCATGCGCGACGAGTCGAAGCCGAAGAGGAAGAAGCGCCCTCGCGGCTGGCGGGAGAAGGCCATACGTGAGGCGCCCTACGACCCGTTGAAGCTGGAGAACCTCGGACGGAGCATCGAGCTCCGGATGTTGGAGATGAAGCCCGAGCCCATCACGGACGTTCCGATCATGATCGGAGCCGGGATCTACGCGATCTACTACATTGGCGATCACGAGTTGTATCGGCCGATCTCGGAACCTTATTGCCAGACCCCCATCTATGTGGGGAAGGCGACCCCGGAAGGGGGGCGTAAGGGAGGGCGGGCCTCGGTCACAGACGACGAGGACGCGCTCTGGGCACGCATCAGGGAGCACTCATACTCGCTCGAAGAGGCCCGCGATCTCGACGTTGCAGACTTCCGCGTTCGATACCTCGTGGCTGTGGACGTCTTCGTGTCCCTCGCGGAACAGGTCATGATCCGACAGTTCAGGCCTGTTTGGAACAGCGTCGTCGACGGCTTCGGAAACCATGCCCCGGGGAGCGGCAGAGGCCAACAGGCCCGACCCCCCTGGGATGATCTTCACCCCGGCCGTTCATGGTCGACGCCGGAGAAGATGGCGAAGCCCAGCAGATACACGGCACTGGAGTCCAAGATCCGTGTCGTTGCTCATTGGAAGCAGCAAGGGTTGCTGCCCGAAGACGCTCCCTTGCCCACCGAGTAAGGTGCCGGATCGTCGGAGGCCCGTTGGGACCACAGTGACCACGAGAAGCGTGTACCGCAACGAAGTACAGCAACCACAGCAACCGCTGGCACCCTGCACCGGCCCGCAGGGGCCCTCGTCTGTCCTGATCAACCCCGGGTGACCGAGCCGTATAGAGCTACGGATCAGAAGGTTGCAGGTTCGAATCCTGCCGAGCGCGCACAGGTCAGAGGCCCCCTGCGGAATCCGCAGGGGGCCTCTGACGTCAGCGGGTGCCATCAGTGCACCGCTCAGACGGCCGCCGGGACCCCCGTCGGGCGGCACGTCGAAGGCGCCACCTCCGCAGGGGAGATGGCCTTCTCCCGTCTCACGATCTCTCACGCGGCTCTCACGCAACCGTGCGAGCTGGAAGGGAGATCCGGCGGTTCGTGAGGTGCTGCCAGCGGCAGAGCGCCGGGGGTGTGCTCCCGCCGGCACACCCCCGGCACACCCCACAGCACACCCGCAGCACACCCCCGGCAGAGTGGCGACCGGCGGGGGAACGGGCGAAGGCGCGCTCCGCCTGGCTAGCCGTCCGTCCGCTCGACCCACTCGCTGCCGCCCAGCGGGTAGTCGTAGCCCGGCCGACCCGCGTTGGCACTGGTGCGGAAGGGGGTGCTGCCGTTCTCGACGTGCACCGTCCCGCGGCGGCCGCCGCTGGACCAGTCCAGGGAGAGGTCCCAGCGGACGTCGTGCGCCTTGGTACGGGCGTCGATGTAGAAGACCTCGGGGTCGGACTCGCTGACCTTGTACGGGAAGTCGCGCTGCCCGTTCCTGCCGGTGACCGTGGGGCTGCCGTCGTCGAGGTCGATCTCGAACGACCTGGTGGCGACGTTGCCGCCGCAGCCGACGCCCATCGAGTAGTCGTTCCAGGCCACCGGGGCGCCCTTGGTGACGACGCGTACGTGCAGCGCCTCCAGTACGACGGTCTCGCTCCCCGTGCCCTGCACCGTGAGGGCCACGCGCTGCTCCCCGGAGGGGACCGCGCCGTAGGCGGCGGCCCAGCGCGGCGCGTCCTGTTCGCCTGCGGGCGGGCCGACCTGCTCGGGCTCGCTGTCCACGAGGAAGTTCTGACTGCACGGGTTCTTGTAGACGTACGGGCGGGTGGCGACCTTGAGCGGTACGCCTCCGGGCTGCTCCGCGGAGTCGTCGGTGTCCCGGGTGGCGGACGCCGAGGGCGGGGCCGGCGGCTTGCCGGACTTCCCGCCGCGCGACGGGGAGGCGGACGTGGAGGGCCGCTCCCCGCCCGCCCGGGCGGTGTCCGTGCCGTTCCCGGCAGGTTTCCGCTTCCCGCTGTCGCCGCCGGTGGACGACGACAGGTCCGCGGCGAGCACGACTGCCCCCAGCACGGCCACCGCGGCGACGGAGGCGAGCACGGCGGGGCGCCTGCGGAGCCGTACGGGCGCGGAGGGGCCGGTACTGCTGACGACCGGTTCTTCGCCGTCCGGTTCATCGCTGTCCGGTTCATCGCGTACGCCGCCCGGGGCGGATGCGGCGGGAGCCGGTCCCTCCGCGGCGGGCTCCCGCCCCGGAGGGGGCTTCCCGTCCCCGGTGCCCGCGGCTGCCTCGCTCGTGGCGCCCGCGGCGGCCTGCCCCGGCCCCTTCCGGCCCCGTGCCGCGTCCGCGAGGATCCACAGGCGGTGCAGCTGTACCAGTTCCTCCGGCGTCGCCCGGCACTTGCGCGCCAGCCGCTCGGCCGGCGCGTACTCGGCCGGGACCGCGCTGCCGTTGCAGTAGCGGTGCAGCGTCGACGTGCTCATGTGCAGCCGCTGGGCGAGCGCGCCGTAGCTCAGACCGGACCGCTCCTTCAGCCCCCGGAGCATGCGCGCGAACGCGTCCGCCTCCCCGGCGGCGCCCGCCGCTCCCGTGTGCCCGGCTCCGTCCTTCGCCTCTGACACGTTGTTCCCCTCCCGGTACAGCACCCGGCGCGTCCCGTTCCCGCGTTCCAGGCTTGGCGCGTTTCCCCTGATCAGAGCCCGTTTCTCCGTTCCAGTGTCCCCGACTGCCCGGCAGGCGTGGCGACGGGGACGGATCAGCCCGCAAGCTCCGGTCATCAAAGCATCACACCCACCGCGCCACCGAAGGGGAACAGCCACATGACCGCCATCCGGAGCTCCCGTAGCCGCCTCCTGACCGCCGCCGCGACCGGCGTGCTCGCCGCCCTCTCGCTCACCGCGTGCGGCGACGGCTCAGGCGTCGAGAACGACGGTTCGGCGCACGTCTCCTCCTCGTCCTCCGCTTCCGAGTCCGACGGTTCCGGCTCCTGGGCGGAGGAGGGCGACGAGTCCGCACCCGGCGGTACGGAACCGGACGGGGGCAAGGACTCCGCGGCCTCCGGCAATGACGGGAAGGACGGGAAGGACGGGAAGGACGGGAACGGCACGAGCACCGTCACGAACGGAAGCGGAGCGGTCACCTGCCACGGCTCCGGCACCAGGACGGTCGCCGCCCCCGTACGCCGCCCCCTGAACCACGTGCTGCTCACCGTCACGAACACCGGCAGCAAGACCTGCCACCTCTACGGCTACCCGGCCGTCCGCTTCGGCGAGGCCCAGTCCGTGCCGCCGGTCATCGAGTCGTCCAAGCCGCAGGCCGTCGTCACTCTCTCGCCGGGCGAGTCCGGCTACGCCTCGATCACCACCTCCGCCGCCGACGGCACCGGCACGCACGGCCGTACGGAGAAGAGCCTGGCCGTCCACTTCCAGGACCGCTCCGGCTCCTGGGACGGCCTCGCGCCCGCCCACCCGGCGCTGCCCGCGAAGGGTGTGCACGTCGACGACACTCTCAAGGTCTCCTACTGGCAGCAGTCGATGGACGACGCCCTCACCTGGTGACACCGGCGGCCCGCACGTCACTCGGGGGCGCACAGGGGACGCCCCCGCGTGGCGTGCCGGCATCCCGGAGGGCCTCTCGCCTGCGAGGGGCCCTCCGGCGTGTGCGGGTCCGGTGGCCGGCCGGTGTCAGGGGTGGCAGGTGGCGCAGGACGGGTCGGGGCACTGGGGGCGTTCGCTGTGCAGGAGTTGGGAGACGCGCTGCGGGGAGACGTTCAGTACCCGGGCGGCGTCCCGGCCGGTGAGGCCGGCGTCGCGGAGGCTCGCCGCCATCCAGCGGAGGCGTGACGACGCCTTGAGCTGTGCCCTGTGCAGGTCCACCTGCGCCTGCACGGTGGTGCGCAGGGCGCGGTCGAGCGCGTCGCCGAGCGCGTACGTGAGGACGGGGAGCAGGGAGTCGGGAGGTACGTCGCGCGCCAGGGCGATCTCCTCGCGGGCCCGTTCGAGGGCGCCCTCGAGGCGGCGGGTGAAGAAGGGTTCGATGCCGTCGGCGCTGAGCTGCCACCCTTCGGGTACACGTCGGGCGACGACCTTCTCCGAGCTGAGGGTCATGGTGGTCCCCTTTCGTCGCGGTGCCACTCGTCAGGCCCGGCAGGAGTCCAGGGCTCCTTGATGTGCGCGTCCAGGGGTATGGATGCGGGTGTGGGAGGCCCTTTCATGCATGTAAGCGCTGGCAAGAACCTGCTTCACGGATGCAGCAACCTGACACGTCGCCGTCTGGGCCCTCACGGCCCCAGCTGGCAGGGTCTGTTGCGCCGGTCGGCCGGACGAAGATCCTCTTCTCCCGCCGGGACGGACCGGTGCAGACCTGAGACCAGCAGTTCGAGGGGACAGTGATGGGTGCACAGACCACATCCAGCACGACGGACGGGCAGCGTTCGACTCGCGCCGGACGGGGGCGCGGCGCGGTTCTGTCGGTGCTCACCGCGGCACTGTTCTCCCTGTCAGCCGGTGCTGCGGCGGCGTCCCCCGTTGTAACGCCCCCGTCGCCGCAGCACCTTCAGGGCGAGGTCTCCGTCTCGCAGTCCGTCGTGGACGACGTCTGCTCGGGCCTGACGGGCGTGCTGCCCTCGGCCGGTGCGATGCCGGACGTGGTCTGCAAGAACGTCAACGGCTGGCAGTAAAGGCCATGCGGTTCCAGCTTCTCGGACCGCTGACCCTCACCGACGGGAACGACGCCGTCGTCCTGCAACCGTCCAAGCCGACGATCCTGCTCGCCACCCTGCTGTTGCAGGCGGGCTCGGTGGTGTCCGCCGGCTACCTGCAGCGCACCATCTGGGGCCCGGACCAGCCGGCGACGGCGAAGGCGGCGCTCCAGACCTGTGTGCTGCGCCTGCGACGGCTGTTCACCAAGCACGGGGTGACGGAAACCCCCATCGACGCGGTGCCGGGCGGGTACCGCATCACCGCCGATCCGGACACGCTCGACCTGCTCGCGTTCCGTGAGCGGGTACGGGCGGCGGCCGGGCTGACGGACGATCCGGAGGCCGAGCTGTACGCCCTCCAGGACGCCCTCTCGCTCTGGCAGGGTTCGCTGCTGGCCAACGTGCCCTCGGACGTCCTGCACCGGGACGAGGTGCCGCGGCTGACCGAGGAACGCCTGCGCACCGTGGAACGTGCCTGCACCCTGGAGCTGCTGCTCGGCCGGTACGGGCAGGCGCTCGTCGAACTGTGGAGTGCGACCCGCGCGTTCCCCGCGCACGAACGGTTCCGGGAGCAGCTCATCGAGGCGCTCTACCGTTCTGGCCGGCAGGCCGAGGCCCTGGCGGAGTACCGGTCCATCAAGGGGTACCTGCTGGACGAGCTGGGCGTGGACCCGTCGCCGGCGCTGCAACGTCTGGAGCTGGCGATCCTGCGGGGCGACGAGCTGGGCGCGCCGCAGCCGCGCGAGCGGGCGCTGCTGACCCGGGCGACCGTGCCCGGCCAGACCCGCGGTCACCGGCCCGGCGCAAGCCGGCTCGCGCTGCCCGCCGGGGCCGGAACGCCGGCCCCGGAGTCCGGCACGGCGGGCGCGACCGGCACGGCCGGCCCGCCTGCGGAGGAGGCAGCCGCCCCCGCCGGTGCCGCGACGGGAGAGGCCGCGGAGTCCGTCGCGGACCACGGCGAGGACGCCGCACCGGGCGCGATCACCCCCACCGGGAGCCCCGCGCGCGAGCGGGCCACGGCGCCCGCCGTGCCGTCCGCCGTGTCCGAGGTGGCGGGCGTGCCCTCGTTCGCGGGACGGGCGGCGCACCTGGCCGCGATGACGGAGCACCTCACCGGTGTCCGCGACGACCCCGCCACCCTGCTGGTCTGCGGCGCGCCCGGCATCGGCAAGACGGCGCTGGCCCGGCAGGTGGCCCACCTGGTGCGGGACCGCTATCCGGGCGGCCGGCTGCTGGTGCGCATGGTGGGTCCGGACGGCGTGGCGCGCAGCGCCGAGGAGGCCGCCGCCGAGATCGCCGCCGCACGGCTCAGACGCAGCGGCCCCGTCCTGCTGGTGCTCGACGACGTGGTGGACGCCGATCAGGTACGGCCGCTGCTGCCCGCCGACTCCGACGACGCCGCTCTCGTCACCAGCCGCCGCTGGCTCGCCGGACTGATCGCCACGCACGGCGGCAGGGTCCACCGTCTGGACGCGTTCGTCTCCGACGAGTCGCGCGCGCTGCTGCGTGCGGTACTCGGCGCTACGCGCGTCAACGCCGAACCGGAGGCGGCCGACCGGCTCGCCGCCGCCTGCGGCCACTTCCCGCTGGCGCTCCGCATCACCACCGCCTGGCTCTCCACCCGGCCCGGACTCCCCCTCGCCGACGCCGCCGACTGGCTCGCCGAGGACCCCGTCGGCCGCCTCTCGCTGCCCGGCGACTCCCGCATGTCCGTCCGCGAGGTGCTCACCGGTGCCCTCGGCCGGCTCGAAGAGCCGTGCGCGGAGGCGCTGTTGCGCCTCGGGTCCCTCGACGGCGCGGACACCGACGGGTTCCGTGCGGACGACGCGGCCGCCGTGCTCGACGGGGACGCCGCCGAGGAGACGGCGACCCTCCTGGACCACCTCGCGGACGCCGGGCTGCTGGAGGACGGGCCGCCCGGCCCGTACCGGATGCACGCGCTCGTCCGCTCCTTCGCGCGGCACGCCGTCCGCACGCACGGCACCGCCGGCCCCCACGGACACCGACCGACTCGCAGACACGCACAGAAGGTGTGACCAGATGGCAGCAGCGTTCGAGGCCCTCGCCGGCACCAGACCCCGTATCCGGCGCGACGTGCTCTTCAGCGAGACGCCCGGCGGGGTGCTGTTCCACAACGCCGACGGAGGCTTCCACCTCACCGGCCGGACCGCGTACCGGTTCGCCTCGCTGCTCGTCCCGCACCTGAACGGCCGGCACAGCCTGGCCGACATCTGCCAGGGCTTCCCCGACGCCCAGCGCGCCATGGCCGCCGGCCTGGTGGACCGGCTGTACGACCGCGGCTTCGCCCGCAGCGTCCCCGAGGAGGACGACGACGTCGCGGCGCACGTGCCCGATCCCGCCGCGGCCGAACGGTTCGCGCCGCAGATCGCCTACATCGACCACTACACCGGCGGCGCGCCCGCCCGCTTCCGCCGCTTCCGCGAGGCGCGGGTCGCGGTGCTGGGCCGGGGTCCTGTCGCCCGCTGGTGCGCGGTCAGCCTGCTCCGCAACGGCTGCGCCCACATCGCCGTGCAGGAGGCGTCGGCCGAGGTCGGCGCCGAGGAACGCGCACTGGCCGAGGGCGGCTGCCCCGCGCGCGTCGACCGCCTGGAAACGGAGCCGCGCGACTGGGCGGCGCTGGAGGGCTACGACGTCGTGGTGGTCACCGGCGACGGCGCCGCGCCGCTCGCCCACCGGCTGCTGGCCGAGGGCGTGCCCGACGGCCGGACGCTGCTGCCGTCCTGGACCTTCGGCGACCGTGCCGTCACCGGGCCGGTCAGCCGCCCGGGCGGCACGGGCTGCCTCGGCTGCGCACTGCTGCGGCTGGGCGCGGCGACCGACGCGGACGCCGCCGCGGAGACGTGGAGCGTGATCGCGGGTGTGGTCGCGCCGCGCGAACCGGTCGCCGGGGGCGGCCTGCACGGGCCCGTCGCCGCCATGACCGGCAACCTGCTGGGCTACGAGGTGTTCCGCCTCACCACCGGCGCGCTGCGCGCGGAGACGGACGGCCAGATCCTCCTCCAGGAACTGGAGTCGCTGGACGTGGTCGCCGAGCCGCTGCGCCCGCACCCGCGTTGCCGCGTCTGCACGCCGGAAGCGGAGCCGCCGGACGCCGCCGAGGAGACCGGCGCGGCCCGGGTGCTCGCCGAAGGGCTGACGCTGCCGCGCACCGCGACCGTCGCCACCGCGCGGGACGCCGAGCAGACGGTCGAGGACCTCAACGCCCTGGGCACCGCCCTGGTACGGCCGCACGCGGGCGTGTTCACGCGCTTCGACGACGAGGACCTGACGCAGACGCCGCTCAAGCTCAGCCGGGTCGAACTGCCACTCGGCGCGGGCGGGAAGCGCCGCATCGCCGCCTTCGACGTGCACCACCTGGCCGGCGCCCGGACCCGCGCCCTGTACGCGGCGGCGGCCGTCTACGTCGAGCACGTGGTGCCGCCCGCGCTCGCCGGGGACGGGGAGGTGGCGGCGTCGTCGCTGCTCACCAAGGAGCCGGTACGCGTTCCCGCCGCGGCGGTACGGCCGTTCGGTCCGCACAACCGCACCCGCGTCCACCCGGCGACCCGCGCGGGCGCCGGCGCGGGCGCCACCCCGCAGGAGGCGGCGGGCACCGGCCTGTTGTCGGCCCTCGCCCACGACGCGTTGCTGCGCGCCCTGCGCGGCGCCGCCCGGCCGACCCTGCTGGCCGTCGAGAGCGGCACGACGGCCCCGGCCGGGGAAGCGGACGGGGACGCCGCCGCGCAGGCCGACCCGGAGCTGGTGTTCCTGCGGAAGACCGCCGCCACCATCGGGGTCGACGCCGAACTGCTCGACCTCGGTGAGAGCGCGCACTCCTCCGCCCACGTGGTGCTGGCCCGCGAGGCGGACGGTGCGCGCTGGGCGGTCGGCTGCGACCTGAACCGCGAGGCCGCGGCCTGCGCCGCGCTGCGCGACCTGCTCGGGCAGGCCCAGCTCGTGGGGGACGACGCGGCGGACGACGCGGCGGGCGAGCAGGGCGACGTCGACCTGGGCGACCCGCTGGTCCCTGACCTGGCCCCCGGCACGCTCGTCGTCGAGGGCGACCCGGAGCTGCCCGCCGACGCCCCCGACACCGACTGGGACACCGTGCTCGACCGGCTCCGCGCCGCGGGCCGCGACGTGCTGCGCGTTCCCACCACCCCCGCCGACCTGCGCACCGCGGGCGTGCACACCGCCCGTGTCCTGCTCACCGGCGGCCCCGAGGACGGTGCCCGTGCCCAGCGCTGACGTCGCCGACGCGCCGGCGTCCCGGGCGGCCGTCCCGGACGCCCCGTGGGACCGGTCCTGCCGTGCGCTCGCCGCGGCCCTCGGCCCGGCCCTCGCGGAACTGGGCTGCCGGGCGCCCGTCACCGTCGCACCGCTCGGCGTCGCCGACGCGTTCGCCGCCGACGGCCCGGCCGGCCGCGCGGCGGACGCGGTCGCCCACCCCGTGCCCGGCACGGGCGCCGACGCGCCGGCCGCCGTGCCGCTGCCGGTGCACGTGTACGGGCGGCAGGTCGTCGTGGGCCCGGCCCCCGGCGCGCCCGCCTGCCCGCAGTGCCTCGCCCGGCGCTGGCAGGCCGTACGGTCCGTCACGCTTCGGGAGGCGCTGGAGATCGGCGGCGGCACCCGGGCCGCGGGCGAGTCGCCGTACGGCACCCCGTACGCGGCGGCCGCCGTCGCCGCCCTGGTGACCGGCCTCGCCACCGGGCCGGCCCCGTCGCCCGACGACTCCTACGCGCGGGTGCAGGTGCTGGACCTGGAGAGCCTCACCGTGCGCCGCCATTCGCTGGTGCCCGACCCCGAGTGCCCGCGCTGCGCCCGTCCGGAGGCGGACACCGCCGAGGCGGCGACGCTCGCGCTCCGGCCCGCGCCCAAGAAGTCGCCCGGCTCGTTCCGGGTGCGCGGCATCGGGGAGTACGCGCTGCCCGTCGAGCCCTACGCCAACCCGGTGTGCGGCTCGCTCGGCCCGTCGATCGTGCACGACGTGTCGTCCACCTCGACCTCGGCCACCATCGGCTGCTTCTCCATGCGTTCGGGCGACTACCTGCGCGAGACCTTCTGGGGCGGCCACGACGACAGCTTCGGCACCAGCATGCGCATCGGCGTCCTGGAGGGGCTGGAGCGGTACGCGGGCATGCGCGCGCGGGCCCGTACGGCGTCGGTGCGCGACTCGCTGGACGGCCTGCGGGCCCGCGGGGTCCCGGCTGTCGACCCGCGGGTGTGCGGGCTCTACTCCGAGGACTTCCACCGCGCCAACCCGCACATCACCCCCTTCACCACGGACCGCGAGGTGCCGTGGGTGTGGGGCTGGTCGCTGCGCGACGAGCGCCCGCTGCTCGTGCCCGAGGTGCTGACGTACTACCACGCGCCGGGGCTGGAGAACCGCTTCGTGCAGGAGAGCTCCAACGGCTGCGCCTCCGGCGGCGCGCTGGAGGAGGCCGTCTACTTCGGGCTGATGGAGGTCGTCGAACGGGACGCCTTCCTCCTCAGCTGGTACGGGCGTGCGGCTCTGCCCGAGATCGACCCCGCGACCAGCGGCAGCGCCGCGACCCGGCACATGGTCGACCGGCTGGAGATGTACGGCTACGAGGCGCGCTTCTTCGACACCCGCATCACCTTCCCCGTGCCGGTCGTCACCGGAGTCGCGCTCCGCCACGACGGCGGCCTGGGCCGGATGTGCTTCGGTGCGGGCGCCGGGCTGGACCCCGAGGCGGCGCTGGCGGCGGCGCTCTGCGAGATCGCCACCGACGCCGTCAACCTCCAGGGCCGCACCGAGCGGGAGGAGGAACGGCTGCGCGCCATGACCGGGGACTTCCACCGCGTCGCCGCGCTGCACGACCACCCCCTCGCGTACGGCATCCCCGAGATGGGCCGGCACGCCGACTTCCTGCTCGGCCGCCCCGGCGCACCGCGCCCGGCGCGGCGGAGCATGGCCGACCTGTACGGCGACGGGTCGGTGCCGGCCGTCTCCGACGACCTGCGCGAGGACCTCCTCACCTGCGTGAAGGCGGTCACCGCCGAGGGCTTCGACGTGGTGGTCGTCGACCAGACCATGCCCGAGCAGCGGCGGCTCGGGCTGCGGACGGTCAGCGTCCTGGTGCCCGGACTGCTGCCCATCGACTTCGGCTGGACCCGGCAGCGCGCGCTGGGCATGCCCCGGCTGCGCACCGCGCTGCGCGAGGCCGGACTGCGCGAGAAGGACCTGACGCCCGACGACCTCAACCCCGCCCCGCACCCCTTCCCCTGACCGTCCGACCCCTTCGGCGCCCCGCAGGGCCCGACCACGAGCAGCAAGGAGCACCCGTGGGTCTCGCCCATGACTACGCCACCGCGATCCTCCATCGTGGCCGGGTCCCGATGGACCCCGCGGACTTCGTGCCCGACTGGGCGGACGGCCCGCGCAAGGGCAAGCACTACCCCGGCGTGGACCGGCTGCCGCTGCCCGACGGCGGCTACCCGGCGGACGCGCACGTCGACCGGGGCCTGGCGGCGGGGCAACCGGGCGGTTCGGACGGCGGGTTCGACCTGGACGCGCTGTCCGGCATGCTGCGGGACTCCTACGGGCTGACCGGGCGGCGGCTGGCGGTGCAGGCCAACACCGACCTGAACGCGCTGCCGTTCTACCCGCTGGCCAACTGGTCGCGCGGCTCCGCCTCCGGCGGCGGCCTGTACCCGGTGAGCATCCACTGGATCTCCGGCACGAGCGGCCCGGTGACGCCCGGACTGCACTACTACTCCACCCGGCACCACGCGATGCACCGCCTGCTCACCGGGGACGTGACCGGCGAGGTGCGCGCCGCGCTCGGCAGCGACGGCGCCCCGGGCGCGGACGCCGACCACTACCTCGTGCTGGGCGTGAAGTACTGGCAGAACGCGTTCAAGTACAACAACTTCTGCTTCCACGTGGTGTCCATGGACCTCGGTGCGCTGGTGCAGACGTGGCGCATCTGGGCGCGGGCCCGCGGCCTGGAGGTGGAGCCGCTGCTGTGGTTCGACGAGGAGCGGCTGGCGCGGCTGCTGGGCGTCGAGGGCGACGCGGAGGGCGTGTTCGCGGTGGTGCCGCTGCGCTGGCGGCGCACCGAGGACTCCGACGCGGACACCGGCGCCGCTGCCGCGCCGCAGGGGCGGCCTCGCGTCGCTCCGGCACCGGCCGCCGTACGCCACCGGGACGTCGAGAAGTCCCGTCGCCTGCTGGCCTTCGACGACGTCCGCGCGATGCACGAAGCCACGCTGGGGCGCGCGGAGGACCGACCCGCGCCCGGCGCGCTGGAGTCCGCGGCGGCGCACGCCCCCGACGCCTCCGCCCCTTTGCGGCCGCTGCCCGCGCCCCGCCCCCTCGGGGTCGACGTGCGGACCGCGCTGCGCCGCCGCCGCAGCAGCTTCGGCCGGTTCGACGCCCGGCGTCCGGTGACCGCCGACCAGCTCGCCGCCACCCTCGCGGCGGCCGACGCAGGGGGCCGCCTCGGCGGCGACTACTCCGGTGGCACCGGCGGCGGTTCGCCGGTCCGGCTGGCCCGCACCTTCGTCTTCGTCAACCACGTCGAGGACGTCGCGCCCGGCAGCTACCTGTACGACCCGGAGGCCGGCGGGCTGCGGCCGGTGCGCGAGGGGAAGCCCGGCTCCTTCCTCCAGGAGAACTACTTCCTGTCCAACTACAACCTGGAGCAGGCCGGCGCCGTGCTGGTGCCCACCGTCCGTACGCACGCCGTGCTGGACGCGGTCGGCGACCGCGGCTACCGGTTGGTCGGTGCCGCGGTCGGCGCCGTCTCCCAGGCCGTCTACACCGCGGCCGCCGCGCTGGACCTCGGCTGCGAAGTGGCGCTCGGTTTCGACAACATCTCCTACACCGACGAACTCGGCCTGGCCGGCACCGACGAGGCGCCGCTGCTGATCATGATGATCGGCCACGAACGGCCCGAACCCGCCGCCTTCCACTTCGAGATCGCGTGACGGCCGCATGTCCACCGCTCAGACCCGGGAAGCGACCCGGGAACCGAACCAGGAGGAGACCGGCGTGACCGGTGAGCTGTTCCACCGCCCGTTCGTGCTCCGGGTCGCCGGCCTGCCCGTGGAGACCGTGCAGCGGTTGCGCTGCCCCGGGAGCCGCCAGTGGGCCGACGAGGTGCTGGACGCCTCGACGCGGTCCCGCGCGGCCGGGGAGGCCGTCGGCGACCTGCTGCACGATCTGGTGGGCGGCTGCGACGACGGCGGCGTGCGGCGCCGGCTGCTGAAGCTGCGCCGCGAACTCTTCAACAACCGCCTGCCGCACGACCCGGAGGCGGCCGTCGCGCTCGTCGCCGGACTGGACGCGCGCGTGGCCGAGAAGCTGACCGCCTGGCTGGCCGACCGCCGCCACCTGGCCGCCCGTACGGCGGACGGCGCCGAGGTGCTGGCCGGTGAACTCGACCGCACCCGCACGGAACTGCGGGCCCTGGCCGGCGAACGCCGCCTGGCCGGAGGCCTGCTGCTCGCCTCGCCCTCCCTGGACGCCCAGGTCGACGGCTACGCCGCCGGTCCGCCCGTCCGCGCGGACGGCAGCCGCGACAAGGGCGCGGAGAAACGCCACCGGAAGATCGAGCGCTCCCTCCTCGCCTACCTCTACCGCACCGCCTGCAAGACCAGCCCGTTCTCCACCTTCACCGGCCTCGCGCTGGGCGAGTTCACCGACGGCCCCCGGGACGCGGCGGACGGGGCGGACCCGCTGCAGATCCGGGTGGACGACGTGTGGACCAGCCACACCCGGCTCAACGTCGTCGCCCTCGGCCGCGTGGCGCAGACCGTGCTCGACGACCCCGAACGCCGCGACGGGCTGCCCGTGACGCTCGCCTCCGGCTGGGGCCACGACGAGGACCGCGTCCGCTACGTCCGCCGCTGGGTGACCACCGGCGACGACGACACCGCCGTCACCTTCGACAGCGTCAAGGACCGGCTGTTCTTCCTCCGCCGCAGCGGCGCGCTGGAGAGGATGCTGGCCTTCTTCGAGCGCCGCCCGGAGATCCGCTACGGCGAACTCGGCGGCATGCTCGCGGACGAGGAGCCGGACGCCACCGCCGAGGACGTGGACCGCTACCTGGCCGCCCTCCTCGACCTGGGCATGCTCCAGGTGCCCTGCCTGCGCATCGGCGTGCACGACACCGACCCGCTGCGCGCCTTCCAGGCCTCCCTGCGCGACCTGGACCGCGACTGGGCGGACAGCCTCGCCGACGACCTGGCCGGACCGCTCGCCCGCATCGACGAGTTCGCCGGGGCCGCTCCGGAGCGCCGTCGGACGCTGCTCGCCGAACTGCGGGACTCGCTGGCCGCGATCCAGCGCGGGCTCGGCGCCGGGGAGCCGCGCGTCCCGCAGACCGTGCTCTACGAGGACGCCGCCCCCGTCACGCGGTCCGGCTGCGACCTGGCCGCCTGGAGCCGAATCACCGGGGAGCCGCTGCGGGAGGTGGAGCGCGCGCTGCCCGCCTTCGACGTGACGCTGCCGCAACGCCTGACGTTCCAGGGCTTCTTCACCGCCCGCTTCGGCCAGGGCGGGCGGTGCGACGACCTGCTCAAGCTGGTCCACGACTTCCACGAGGACTTCTTCGACCAGTACATCTCCTTCACCGCCAAGCGCAGCACGTTCGACGCCGAAGGCCGGTACGTGCCGGAGGAGAACTGGCTCGGGCTGCCCCGCATCAAGGCGCTCGACACCGCCCGGCAGACCTTCTTCGACGGCATGCGCGACCTGTGGGAGCGCAGCGGCGCGTCAGCGGCCGGTTCGGGCGTCGCCGAGGTGGAGATCGGCGCCGGCCTCCTCGACGCCGTCGCCGGCGGACTGGACGGCGTGGCCCCGGCGTTCGCGCCGCTCAGCCACCACGTGCAGCTCGCCGAGCGGTCCGGCGACCCGCTCGTCGTCCTCAACCGTTCCTACGGCGGCCTGTCGTTCCCGTTCAGCCGCTTCACGCACTGCTTCGACGGGCTCGCGGACCGGCTGCGCGAGGAGACCCGGCGGCTCGCGCCCGACGGCGCGGTCTTCGCCGAGATCACCGGCGGCCCGGTGACCAGCAACCTCAACCTGCACGACCGGCTGCTGGACTACGAGGTCGTGTGCCCCGGCGAGACCGGCGGCGTGCCCGAGGAGTACCGGCTGCACCTGGACGACCTGTACATCGTCCACGACGCCGACGCCGACCGGCTGGTCCTGCGCTCCACCCGCCTGGACCGCGAGGTGATCCCCGTCTACCTCGGCTACCTGGTCCCGCTGGCGCTCCCGGAGATCCCGCGCACCCTGCTGCTGCTCTCCCCGACCTCCATGACCCGCCTCGACGTCTGGGGCGGCGTCCCGCCGGGCGAGCCGGACGAGGGGGTGACCACGCGCCCGCGCGTGCGGCACGGCAGCGTGGTGCTCAGCCGGCGCAGCTGGAGCGCGCCCGCCTCGGCGCTGCCGCTGCGCGGACCCGGCGACGCCGACGCCGACTGGTACCTCGGCTGGCACCGCTGGCGCCGCCGGCACCGCCTGCCCGACCGGGTGTTCGCCACCGTCTCGGACGGCGGCGGGCGCGGCGCGACCAGCGCCAAGCCGCAGTACGTCGACTTCGACAGCCACCTCTCGCTGACCGCCTTCGAGGCGCTGCTGCGCACGGCGGAGGCGCGCGTGGTGTTCCGCGAGGCGCTGCCCGACGAGGACGACCTGCACACCGTCTCCGGACGCGGCCGGCACGTCGCCGAGATGGCCCTGGAGACCGCGCCCGCCCCCGAGGGAAGGACCCGCACGTGAACGCCGAAGTGACCGCCTCCGGCACCGCAGCCCCCGCCGGTACGGACGCCGCCGCGAGGGCCGCGTCCGGCGGGGAGCAGCGGGGAGCCTGGCAGGCCACCCACGTCTTCTACGCCGCCAACCCCCGCCCGCTCCTGCTCCAGTGCGTCCGCCCGCTGGTGCGGGAACTGGACGCCGACGGGCTGCTCGCCAACTGGTTCTTCATCAACTACTGGCTGGAGGGCCCGCACGTGCGGCTGCGGGTGCGGCCGTCCTCGCCCGAGGCGGAGCCGGAGGTGCGGCGCCGCACCGAGGAGGCGATCGACACCTTCCTCGCCGAGCGCCCGGCGCTGTACGAGGTGGACACCGGTTTCCTCAACGAGTTCTACAACGCGCTGTTCGACATCGAGTTCCCGGACGCCGAACGCAGCCCGTACACCGACGACGAGGGCCGGATGAACCTGCGGCCCAACAACTCGCGGCACGCCATGCCGTACGCCCCGGAGTACGCCAAGTACGGCGGCCCGGCCGGGATCGAGCTGGCCGAGTGGCACTTCCGGTACTCCAGCGAACTGGTCCTGGACGCCTTCCGCACCAAGAACCTGCACCTGCGCACCGTGCTGCTGGGCACGTCGGCGCAGCTGATGATGGTGATGGCCGCCTGTTTCCTGCCCGACGAGGAGGACCTGGCGGACTTCCTGGGCGACTACTACCACTTCTGGCACAAGGCGTTCCCCGGCACGGGATTCATCGGGGACAAGGAGTACGAGAACAACTACGCGGCCACGGCGCCGTCGTTGTCCCGCATGTTCGGCGCGATCCGTTCGGCGCTCGCCGCCGGGGAGGACGAGAAGCTGCCCGACTTCCTCGCCGGCTGGGCCGCACACTGCCGCGAACTGCGTGACCGGGTGCGGGAACTGGCGGCCGACGGCGCACTGGTCTTCGGCTTCGACAAGGGAGCCCGCGAGAAGCGCATCACCGACCCGGACGGTGCCCTGAAGGTCCTCCTCTCCCCGTACATGCACATGACGAACAACCGGCTGCACGTGACCATCCGGGACGAGGCCTACCTCTCCCACGTGCTGCACCGCGTGCTGCGGGAGGACGGCCCCGGAGGCGCGACGTGACCGCGCCCGCCGAGCGGACCGGGGGCGGCCCGGCGCCGGAGGCGGCGCCGGGCCCGCACCCGCACCCGCGGCCGGGCGCCGCGCGGCAGGGAGCCGCCGCGGAGTACCGCCCGCAGCTGCGGCCCGGGGTGCTGCTCGGCGACGCCGTGCTGCGCGGCGCCCGCTTCGTCCACCTGGTGAAGAACACCGAAGACGGCCGGTCGTTCGAACTCGGCCCGCGGGAGCACCACCTGCTCTCCCGGATGGACGGCACCCGCACCCTGGCCGAGCTGGGGCGCGGGTACGCGGAGGCGTTCGGGCGGCGGCTCGGAGACGGCAACTGGACCCAGCTGCTCACCCTGCTCGGCAGCCGCGGCCTGCTCGTGGGCGGCCCCGCCGCCGACCCGCCGGAGGAGGAGGCGAAGCCGTCCACCGGCACGCTGCGCATGGTCGCCGACGCCGACGCCACCGCCCGTAGGCTGCACCGCGCGGTCGGCTTCCTGCTGCACCCCCTCTGCCTGCTGCCGCTGCTCGTCGCCGTGCTCGCCATGGAGACGACGCTGGTGCTCCGCGCGGACGAGGTGCTCGAAGGGACCGCCGCCACGTTCGCGAACCCGGTGCTCATCACCGGCGCCGCGCTGCTGATGTGGCTGTCCACGGCCCTGCACGAACTGGCGCACGGCGTGGTCGCCGTGCGCTTCGGCGGCACCGTCGGGGAGATCGGGCTGCGCTGGAAACCGTTCCCGATCATGTACTGCAGCGTGGAGAACTACCTCTTCCTGCCCCGCCGCCGGGACCGGATCTTCACCGCGGTCGCCGGGGCGGTGGCGAACCTGCTGTTCCTGCTGCCGTTCTGCGCGCTCTGGCTGTTCGTCCCCGTCGACGACGCCACCCACGACGGGCTGGCCGGGCTGCTGCTGATCGGCACCGTCCAGGCGCTGGCCATGCTGCTCCCGTTGCCGCCGCTGGACGGCTACAAGGTGGTGAGCCAGGCCGCCGGCGCCACCGCCCTGGCCGCCTCCAGCCGCGACTACCTGCGCCTCGCCCTGCGCCGCGACCCCGCGGCGAAGCGGTACCCGCGCCGTGCCCGTGCCGTCTACACCGCCTACGGGCTCGGCTCCACCGCCGTGGTCGCCGGGCTGGCGGTCCTCGCCGCCCTGCTCGTCGCCTCGCTGTTCCACCCCTGAAGGAGAACCACGTGTCCACCACCCCCACGCCACCCCCCGGCACGGCCGCCGCCGCGGACACCGGGCCCGGCACGGCCGCCGCCGCAGGCACCGGCCCGGAGCCCGCCGTCGAACTGACCGACGTGCACAAGCGCTACGGCGACACCCGCGCCGTCGACGGCGTCTCCCTCACCGTCCGCCGCGGCGAGTTCCTCGGACTGCTCGGCCCCAACGGCGCGGGGAAGACCACGCTGGTGGAGATCATGGAAGGGCTGCGGCAGGCCGACTCCGGCACCGTCGGCGTCCTCGGCACGTCGCCCTGGCCCCGCAATCTGGCGCTGCTGCCCCGCATCGGCCTGCAGACCCAGGCGTCGGCCTTCTTCGTCCGCCTCACCGCGCGCGAGCACCTGCGGACCGTCGCCGCGCTGTACGGCGTCGCCCGCGACGCCGCCGAACGCACCCTCGCCATGGTCGGCCTCACCGAACAGGGCGACACCCAGGTGGAGGGCCTGTCCGGCGGCCAGCGGCAGCGGCTGGCCATCGCCTCGGCGCTGGTGCACGACCCGGAGCTGATCTTCCTCGACGAGCCCACCGCCGCCCTCGACCCGCAGGCCCGCCGCGACCTGTGGCAGGTGCTGCGCGACCTCAAGGGCGAGGGGCGCACGATCGTCTACACCACCCACCACCTCGACGAGGCCGAGACGCTGTGCGACCGCGTCGCGATCATCGTGAACGGCCGCATCACCGCACTGGACACGCCCGCCCGGCTGGTCGCCGCCGGCAGCGGCAACACCCGCCTGCTCGTGCCCGCCGACCGGCTCACCGAGGCCCGCGCCCGCGAACTGCCCGGCGTGCTCGACGTGCAGGTCGACGGCGACGTGGTGGTACTGGAGACCACCGAAGCCGGCCCCCTGCTCAGCGCCGTCGAGGCGGTCGCCGGGCTCCAGGGCGTCCGCACCCGCACCGCCAGCCTGGAGGACGTCTACCTGCAACTCACCGCGACCGGCGACCGCTGACCGCACCCCACCACGGCGACACACCCCCCACGCCCATCCCTTCCCGACACGGAGCAACGCCCATGAGTGCGTACGCGGCGCTGACCACGGCCGGCTACCGGGCCTACACGCGCGACAAGACCACCCTCTTCTTCTCCTTCGCCTTCCCGCTGCTCTTCCTCGTCGTCTTCGGCCTGATCTTCTCCGGCCAGGACGTCGACCAGAGCGGCAAGCCCTACATCAGCTACATCGCTCCCGGCGTGCTCTCCTGGGGCGTCGCCAACTCCGCCGTGTTCTGGATCGGCTTCGTCCTCATGCAGTGGCGGCGCGACGACCTGCTGCGTCTCATCCGCATGACGCCCACCCGCCTGCCCACCGTGCTCGCCTCGCGCTACGTGCTGGCGCTCGCCGTCGGCGTGGCGCAGACCGTGCTGTTCGTCGGCGTCGCGATGCTTCCCGCGTTCGGCCTGGAGGTCGACGGGTCGGTGCTGCTGATGATCCCGATGCTGATCCTCGGCGTGACCGCGTTCCTCGCGCTCGGCGTCATCGTCGGCACGTACGGGAAGACGCCGGAGGCCGTCGCCGCGATCGCCAACTGCATCATGGTGCCGATGGCGTTCCTTTCCGGCGCGTTCTTCCCCATCGACGCCATGCCGGAGTGGATCCAGACCGGCTCCCACGTCCTCCCGCTGCGCTGGTTCAACGAGGGCGTGTCCGTCGCGCTGCTCGGTGACGGCAGCACCGCAGACGTCGCGCTGGCCTGCGCCGGACTCACCGGCTTCACCGTCCTCTTCGGACTGGTCGCGCTGCGCACCTTCCGCTGGAGCGACCGCGCATGACGACGACGCCCACCGTGCCGCCGCCCGCGGACGCCGCCGCCTCCCCGGGGCCGCGCGCGCTGGAGTCCGCGCGCGCCCACCTGCAGCGCGAACTCGACCCCCGCTACGTGCAGTTCCCCGCCTGCGCCGCCGACGCCGGACCGCAGCCGCTGGTGGTGCCGCTCGGCGCGGCGGACGTGCTCGGCGACGCCGCCGGAGACCCGTACGCCGCGGTGCGGCCGCACGCCACCGTGCACCTGACCGCCCGCGCCGTGCTCATCGGACCGTGGGGCGGCGAGGCGGAGGCCACCGGCTGCGGGCGGTGCCTCGGCATGCGCTGGCAGCGGCTGCGCAGCCGCTCCGAACGCGAGGCCCTGGAGGGCCGGCAGCCCCTGCAGGGCGCCGAGGACTGGCCGCTGCTCACTCCGTTCGCGGTGGACGCCGTACGTGCCGCCTGGTCGTCGGCGTTCGGCCCGGTGCACGAGTCGGACCCGGCCGCGGCCGGTCCGGTGGCCGCGCTGCGGCCGCCCCGGGCCGTACCGGCGTCCCCCGGCGCCGATGGGCTGCCGCGGGTGACCCGCGTCGACCTGGCCACGCTCGCGCTGGCCACCTTCCCGATGCTCCCCGAACCGCTGTGCCCGCACTGCGTGCAGCGTGTGCCGGACACCCCCGAGGCGGGCCGGATACCGCTCGGCCCGGCGCCCAAGCCGGACCCGGACGGCTACCGCGTCCGGCCGCTGGAGTCGTTCCCCCTGCCCGGCGACGCCCTGGCCAACCCGGTCTGCGGCGCCCTCGGCTCGGGCACCTGGATCAACCCGGCCTCGACCACCACCGCCCCCGTCGCGGGCAGCGTCTTCGTACGCGGCTACGCCGGGCTCAACGACGTGACCTTCAGCGGTCAGGCCAGCCGCTACACCACCAGCCGGCTGCTCACCTACCTGGAGGGTCTGGAACGCTACGCCGGCACCCACCGCCGTCGTCCCGAACAGCCCGTCGTCGCCTCCCTCGACGCCCTCCGGTCGGCCGGGGAGCCGGTGCTGGACCCCGCCGCGTGCGGCTTCTACGCCCCGGAGACCTACGCCACCGACCCCATGGTCAGCCCCTTCGACCCGGCCCGGGCGATCCCCTGGCTGTGGGGCCACTCGCTGCGCGACGACCGGCCGATCCTGGTGCCGGCCCGGCTGGTGCACTACAGCGCGGGTGTGGCGGCGGACAACTTCGTCTTCGAGTGCTCCAACGGCTGCGCCACCGGCGGCAGTGCGGTGGAGGCGATGCTGTTCGCGCTGCTGGAGCTGATCGAGCGGGATGCGTTCCTGCTGGCCTGGCACACCCGCACCCCGCTCACCGAGATCGACCTCGGCTCCTGCACCGGCCGCACCGTGCGGTCGCTGCTGGACCGGGCCGGCATGCACGGCTACGACGTGCGGGCCTACGACACGCGCATGGACCTGCCGGTCCCCGTGGTCACCGGGCTCGCGGTGCGCCGGGACGGCGGCCCGGGCACGCTGTCCTTCGGCGCGGCCGCCGGGTTCGACCCGGAGGACGCCGTCGAGTCCGCGCTCTCCGAGGTGCTCACCTACATCCCGCACCTGCCGTACCAGGTCACCGAGCGGCAGGCGGAACTGGAGGCGATGGCGGCCGACTTCGGCCGCGTCCTGCACCTCAAGGACCACGCCCAGCTGCACGGTCTGCCGGGTATGGCGCACCACTCGCGGGAGTTCCTGGAACCGGCCGGACGCGGCGGCATCCCGGAGCTGTTCGCGGACTGGCACCGCGAGCGGCCGCGCACCGGCGACCTCGTCGACGACCTGCGCCTGCTCGTCGACGCGCTGGCCGGCGCCGGCCACGACGTCATCGCGGTGGACCAGACGGCGCCCGAGCAGCGGCGGATGGGCCTGCACACGGTCTGCGCGACCGTTCCCGGACTGCTGCCGCTCGACTTCGGCTGGAACCGGCAGCGGGTGCTGCGGACGCCCCGGCTGCTCACCGGGCTCAGACAGGCGGGCAGACGGGCCGACGACCTTCCGGCAGCCGACGTCAAACGCGTACCGCACCCGTTCCCGTAACCCCCGAGGGGAGTTCCCGTGCCGCACCCGCAACGTCAGCAGAGCGGCCCGCAGGCCCCGTTCCCCGTCGCCGCCGCACACGGCAGCGGCCCGTTCCCGCGCCGGAGACGGCGGTACGGGAACGGGCCGCTGGGGTACCTGAGATACCCGAGTCCGGTGGGAACCGGATCAGGCGCTGCAGGAGGTGGTGCTGGTGGTGCTGGAGCAGGTCGAGGTCGACGAGCAGGAGGTGGAACCGGCCAGGACGACCTCGGCCGCGTCGGAGTAGTCCGAGATCTCGAAGGTCTCCGACTCGAGCTCCAGGATCTCGTCGGCGAGCGTGGCGAGCTGCGTCTTCTCAGCCATGGTGTCTCCTCAAGTCGCGCCGGCGGCCGGCTGTTCCGGCTGCGCGCCCCGGCGTCGGAACCATTGGACCCGGCGTCACTGGCAGATCCGCACGACTTCCGCTGTCACACCGCTGACAACCGGTGTCAGCGGACTGCTCGGCATATGCGCCACGCGTGCAGCACGCTCGGAACGCGTACCCGAAGGAGGCGCTGATGGCCACGGCGGCGGTCGCGGACCCGGCGGGCGCGGACCCGGGCCCCGGCCCGCGCGGTCCGGCCGTGCCCTCCGACGTCCTGCGCGCCGCCCTGGAGCTGTACCTGGACCTCCACGCCCATCCCGAGCTGTCCGGTGCGGAGGCGCGCACCGCGGCCCGGTTCGCCGACGCCCTGGAGCGCGCGGGCTGCACGGTGACGCGGGGTGTGGGCGGCCACGGCGTCGTCGGCGTGCTGACGTCCGCACCTTCCGGTGACGGGAACGGGGACGAGGACGCCCGCCCGCCCGGCCCCACCGTGCTGCTGCGCGCCGAGCTGGACGCGCTCCCCGTCGCCGAGAACACCGGCCTCGCCTACGCCAGTTCGGTGCCCGGAGTGATGCACGCCTGCGGCCACGACCTGCATCTCGCGGCGCTGTACGGTGCCGTGGCGATGCTCGCCGCCCGCCGGGAGCGCTGGCGCGGCACCGTGCTCGTCGTCGGCCAGCCGGCCGAGGAGACCCTGGACGGCGCCCGGGCCATGCTGGAGGACGGTCTCTACGCGCGCTTCGGCGTCCCCGACGCCGTGCTCGCCCAGCACACCGCGCCGCTGCCTGCGGGCACGGTCGCCCACGGCGACGGACCGGTGCTGGCGGGCAGCACCGCGCTGGACGTCCGCATCCACGGCCGCGGCGGGCACGGGGGCGCGCCGCAGCTGACCGTCGACCCGGTGGTCACCGCCGCCGCGGCCGTACTGCGCCTGCAGACCGTGGTGTCGCGGGAGACCGCGCCCGCCGAGCAGGCCGTGCTGACCGTCGGCGCGCTGCACGCGGGCGAACGGGCCAACGTCGTTCCCGAGTCGGCCGAACTCTCCGTCGGCCTGCGCGCCTTCTCCCCGGGTGCGCTGGCGCGGATGGAGGCGGCCGTCGAACGGATCGTGCGGGGGGAGTGCGTTGCGGGCGGCTGCGAGGCCGAACCCGAGTTCGCCGTCGCCGCGCGTTCACCCGTCCTGCAACCCGACGCGGACCTCACGACCGCCCTGCGGGGCGGCCATGCGCGTCTGTTGGGGACGGAGCGGGTACTCCCGTGGCAGGCTGGAACCGCGGCCGAGGACTTCGCCTGGTTCGGGGCCGCGGGCGCGGACGTACACGGTGCTGCCGGAGTGCGGACCGCGTACTGGATGCTGGGGGTGACCGGGGCCCGCACATGGCGGGCCGCCGCGCGAGCGCATGCCGGCGGTGCGTACGGCATGCGTGGCGAAGCGCGCGGCGTTCCGGCCAATCACGCACCGGAGTTCGCGCCGGACGTGCGTGTCGCGCTGCCCACGGGCATCGCGGCGATGTGCGACGGCGCCGAAGCGATTCTGGACGTTCCGGAGGGGGAAACGTGCCGATGACGAGTGTGACCAGGGCCGACAGCAGTACGGTCCTCAGCTGCGCCTACATGGACGTCGTGGTGGTGCGCCGGGAGCCCTGTGCCCCCGGCGGCGAGACCACGGTCGTCCGGCTGCTGGGACTGCTGCCGCCCCACTGGAGTTGCCTGCCGGAGGTCGAACGGGACCGTGTGGTGCTGCACGTGATGCTGGGCAGCACCGACGGCTGTGACGCCGTCCGCAGCGAGGTGGAGGAGGTGATGGCGGACCCGGCCATGCGCGGCTGGTTCGCCGAGACCTGACCCGGGGCGCGCGGCCGCGCGCCCCCGTGGAGGACCGGGCCCGCCTCGGCGGGCCCGGGATCAGACCCAGCCGTGTTCGCGGGCCAGCAGCGCCGCCTGGGCGCGGCTCGCCGCGCCCAGCACCCGCATCAGGTCGGCCACATGCCGGCGGTAGGTGCGTACGGAGATCCCCAGCTCCCGCGCGCCCGCCTCGTCCTTGCCGACCGACACCATCGAGGCGAGCACCCGGCGCTCCATCTCCGAGAGCGTCGGTGTGCCGTCCGGCTCGCTGATCGCGGTGAGCAGGTCCTCTGCCTGGTCCCAGATCTTCTCGAAGAGCGCGATGATGTTGCACACCAGGCCGCTCTCGTGGGCCAGCAGTGCCCCGCGCGAGGTGTCGCCGGGGTCGACGGGCACCAGGGCGACCCGGCGGTCGTAGACCAGGATGCGTTCGGAGGCGTCGTCGGCGACGCGGATCTGGGCGCCCTTGTGCGCCAGCTCCCGCAGGTAGGCGACGGTCGGCGGGTGGGTGGTCGCCTTGCGCAGCACGACGTTCCGGATGCGCACCCCGCGTCTGAGGCACCGCATGTCCAGCGGCCGGGCGTGGTCGATGTTGGCCGGGGTGAGTTCGGTGTAGGGCTCGACCGAGAGGATCTCCTCGCGGGCGAAGAACGCCAGGTCGTCGATGCGGCTGCGGATCTGCGCCAGGTCGGTGAGCTGCTCCACTCCCTGCGGGGCGGGCGTACGCGACCCCATCTCCGCGCGTAGAGCATCGATGACGTAGCGTGACTGTGTCACCCGCATGATCTCCTCGTGGAGTTCGTGCAGGCGGCGGTCCATCAGCCGGGCCATGGCGATGTCGGGATTGGTCGGGGTGTACGCGTGGCGCTCGCCGCTGTCGCGCACCAGGCCGAACTCCCGGAGACGTTCGAGCGCCCGCTTCGCGACGGGCGCGTCGATGTGCATCTTCACGTGGAGGTCGTCCGCGGGGGTGCCGGGATGGCGGAGGAAGTGCCGGTAGATCTCTTCTTCCTCCGCGGAGATGCCGAAGACTGACATCATGTTGGTACCCAAGTCGGCCCCCTGCTGCTCGGATGGCGAACCGGTGGTGTGGCTCGTTGGTCGGGCGAGCACCACGGCGCGCGAGCAGAGCGCCGGGCGGGTCGAGGCCAGCGTATGCCGTGAACAGCCACAGGTGCAGTGCGAGGAGGCAACAGAAGTGGAACCTGTGGACGAACCGTGATCGATGTCCTCGCTCTGCGTGGCGGTACCGGTTCGTAGGGCCACGCGTGGTGCTCAAGTTGCCGGATGGACAATGAAGTTGTCGCAGATTCAACAGTCCCGTCCGCGCGGCGGCGGGCCCGCACCGTGACCGGTGCGGGCCCGCGGCGGCCGGCGGAGGGTATGCGGCCCTCGCGCACGGCGGTCAGGCGCGGTAGGCCGTCCAGAACTCGTTCATGCGGTCCACCTGGCCCTGGGTGAACAGGGTCATGCAGGAGTCGTACGTGTAGTCCATGAAGTTGTGGATCGGGTCGGCGCCCCCGCCGCTGCAGGTGTCGCGGCCCGTCGGGCACTCGAACGCGGGGCTGGCCTCGGCCGCGGTGTCCGAGACGTAGTCGCCCTGGCCGCCGCAGCCGCCCTGGAAGGTGTGGTACAGGCCCATCCAGTGGCCGACCTCGTGCGTGCCGGTGTCGCCCTCGTCGTAGTTGGTGGCCGAGCCGCCCGGCAGCGACGCGTCGAGGACGACGACGCCGTCCATCTCCGGGTCGCTCTGGTACGAGGTCGGGAAGGTGGCCCAGCCGAGCAGGCCGCCGCCCAGGTTGGCGGTGTAGAAGTTCAGCGCGTTCGCGCCGCCCTGGCGGAGGCTGGACTTCATGTTGGCCTCGGCCGCGCTGTCCGGCTGGAGGCCGTTGTACCAGTTGGCGTTGTCCGTGTAGGTCGTGTCGACCAGCTCGAAGCTGTAGGGCGACGCGGTGTTGCCCGAGCCGACGCCGCCGAAGGCGTCGTTGAGGACGTCCATCTGGGCGCCGATGTCGCCGGCGGTCAGCTTGCCGGTCGCGCCGTCGTGGACGACGTGGAAGTAGACCGGGATGGTGACGGGGGCGAGCTGGCCGTTCTTGCCCTTCTTCTGCGCGAGCAGACCGTCGGCGCGCATCCGGTCGAGCTTCTTGTCCAGGGCCCGCTCCATCGCGGCGGCCTTCTTCGCGCTCACCGCGTTGGGCTCGTGGGCGGCGTGGTCGTGGCCGTCCGGGCGGGCCACGCGGGCGGCGGCGGGGGCGTTGCCGTGACCCTCGGCCTGGCTGGGCTCGGAGTTTCCGTGGCCCTCTGCGGTGCGGCACTCCGCGTCGACCGATGCGGCGGTCGTGGAGCGGGCGGCGTCGGCGGCGGCTCCCGTGGGGGCGGAGACGGGCACGAGGGCGAGTGTTCCGGCCACTGCGGCGATACCGATGAGGCGGTTACGGGCGGATGGGGATATTCGTCTGAATCGGCGCAAGGTGCGCTCCTCCCGAGACACCGGCGCGAGGGATCTCCTCGCATCCGCGGCGCACGCTATGGCTGAGTGGCGAAAGTCAGCCAGGCTCGATCCGGCCCAAAGATTCGACACGGCGTCGCCATCGGTGGGTGTGAGAGGTCTGGACAACTCGCGCCGGTGGGCCCACACGACCGCCGTGTGACGCAGAACACTGCGGCATGTGCGCGGATTCGTACGGATGTGCGTCCGGCGTGCCGGCGTGGGCCGTCCCGCGTCAAGGGTCAGGAAGGGTCATCGAAATCTGGCCGGAAAGCATCTTGCCTCGTCGCTTACCGGAAAGGAATGCGCCGGGTACCGGACGCCGGGGGAGGTGCGGCGCGCAGGGGTGCGCCGACGGCTGGGGCGTGCGGGGTGCCGGGGGCGCCCGGGATGTGCGCGATGTCCGGGGCGTGTGGGGGTGGACGTGTCCCGCGTTGCCGAGGGGGGCGGCGTGCCTCAGAGGCGGCTCATGGTGCGGTCGACGGCGACCTCGATCAGCACCCGCTCCGGGTTGGGCTTCGGGCGCCTGCCGTAGCGCGCCTCGTACCGCTCCTCGGCGTCGGCGATCAGCGAGGGCTCGGTGCGGACCACCGCCCGGCCCTCCAGGGTGGCCCACCGCCGGCGGTCCACCTGGCACAGCGCCACCCTGCTGCCCCCCGCCCCGGCCGCCCGCACGTTGCGCACCTTCCGGCTCGTCCCGCGCGCGACCACCCGGGCCGTGCGCGTGCCGGGGTCGTACGTCACGCTCACCGGGACCACGTGCGGCGTGCCGTCGGGGCGGAAGGTGGTGAGAGTGGAGTAGTGGCGTTCGCGCCAGAAGGCGAGAAACGCCGGGTCGTCCTGGAGGGCCATGCCCCCGACCGTAGCGCGGGGCTTCACGGTGGTGGGGGCGGCTCGCGGGCGCCCTCGCGAGCACTGCGCGGACTGCTGCCGATATAGTTGAGTGGAACAGACTCAACTTGTTGTACCGTGGACCGTGCAAGCCATGGGATGTCGCGGAAGAAGGAGGCAGAGACGAGCGTGGACGCCGAGCTGACCAACAGGAGCCGGGACGCCATCAGCGCGGCCAACGACCGGGCCGTCACCGACGGGCACCCCGACATCACCCCGGCCCATCTGCTCCTCGCCCTCATCGAGGGCGAGGACAACGAGAACATCCAGGACCTGCTCGCCGCGGTCGAGGCGGACCAGGCCGCGCTGCGGGCCGGCGCCGAGCGGGAGCTCGCCGCGCTGCCGCGCGTCCAGGGCTCCACCGTCTCCCGCCCGCAGGCCGACCGCGCGCTGCTCGCCGTGATCGCCGACGCCGGGCAGCGGGCCAAGGAGCTCGGCGACGCTTTCATCTCCACCGAGCACCTGCTGATCGGCATCGCCGCCCGCGGCGGGCGTACCGGTGAGCTGCTCGCGGAGCAGGGCGCCACCGACAAGAAGCTGCTGGCGGCGTTCGAGGAGGTCCGCGGCGGCCGCCGGGTCACCACCCCCGACCCCGAGGGCACGTACAAGGCGCTGGAGAAGTTCGGCACCGACTTCACCGCAGCCGCGCGCGAGGGCCGGCTCGACCCGGTCATCGGCCGCGACCAGGAGATCCGCCGTGTCGTGCAGGTGCTCTCCCGCCGCACCAAGAACAACCCGGTGCTGATCGGCGAGCCCGGCGTCGGCAAGACCGCCGTCGTGGAGGGGCTGGCCCAGCGCATCGTGAAGGGCGACGTCCCGGAGTCGCTGCGGAACAAGCGCCTCGTCGCCCTCGACATCGGCGCCATGCTGGCCGGCGCGAAATACCGCGGCGAGTTCGAGGAGCGGCTGAAGACCGTGCTCGGCGAGATCAAGTCCAGCGACGGGCAGATCATCACCTTCATCGACGAGCTGCACACCGTCGTCGGCGCCGGCGCGGGCGGCGACTCCGCCATGGACGCGGGCAACATGCTCAAGCCGATGCTGGCCCGCGGCGAACTGCGGATGGTCGGCGCCACCACCCTGGACGAGTACCGCGAGCGGATCGAGAAGGACGCCGCGCTGGAGCGCCGCTTCCAGCAGGTGCTGGTCGCCGAGCCCACCGTCGAGGACTCCATCGCGATCCTGCGGGGGCTCAAGGGCCGCTACGAGGCGCACCACAAGGTGCAGATCGCGGACGGCGCGCTGGTCGCCGCCGCCACCCTCTCCGACCGCTACATCACCTCCCGCTTCCTCCCCGACAAGGCCATCGACCTCGTCGACGAGGCCGCCTCCCGGCTGCGGATGGAGATCGACTCCTCCCCGGTGGAGATCGACGAGCTCCAGCGCGCCGTGGACCGGCTGCGGATGGAGGAGCTCGCGCTCGCCAACGAGACCGACCCCGGCTCCGTGCAGCGCCTGGAGCGCCTGCGCCGCGAGCTCGCCGACAAGGAGGAGGAGCTGCGCGGCCTGACCGCCCGCTGGGAGAAGGAGAAGCAGGGCCTCAACCGGGTCGGCGAGCTGAAGGAACGCCTGGACGAGGCGCGCGGCCGCGCCGAGCGTGCGCAGCGCGACGGCGACTTCGAGGCCGCCTCCCAGCTGCTGTACGGCGAGATCCCGGCGCTGGAGCGCGAGCTGGAGGAGGCCAGCGAGGCGGAGGAGGTCGCCGACAAGCAGGCCGCGGCCGCGCCCAGGGAGCTGATGGTCAAGGAGGAGGTCGGCCCGGACGACATCGCGGACGTCGTCGCCTCCTGGACGGGCATCCCGGCCGGCCGGCTGCTGGAGGGCGAGACGCAGAAGCTGCTGCGCATGGAGGACGAGCTGGGCCGCCGCCTGATCGGCCAGGCCGAGGCGGTGCGCGCGGTCTCCGACGCCGTGCGGCGCAGCCGCGCCGGGGTGGCCGACCCCGACCGGCCCACCGGCTCCTTCCTCTTCCTCGGCCCGACCGGCGTCGGCAAGACCGAGCTGGCCAAGGCGCTGGCCGACTTCCTCTTCGACGACGAGCGGGCGATGGTCCGCATCGACATGAGCGAGTACAGCGAGAAGCACGCGGTGGCGCGGCTGGTCGGCGCCCCGCCCGGCTACGTCGGATACGAGGAGGGCGGCCAGCTCACCGAGGCGGTGCGGCGGCGGCCGTACAGCGTGGTGCTGCTGGACGAGGTCGAGAAGGCGCACCACGAGGCGTTCGACATCCTGCTCCAGGTCCTCGACGACGGCCGGCTCACCGACGGGCAGGGCCGGACGGTCGACTTCCGCAACACCCTCCTCATCCTCACCTCCAACCTCGGCAGCCAGCATCTGACCGACAGCCTGGAGAAGCCCGAGGAGCGGCGGGAGAAGGTGATGGCCGCGGTGCGGTCCGCGTTCCGGCCCGAGTTCCTGAACCGGCTGGACGACGTGGTCGTCTTCTCCGCGCTCGACGGGGCGGAACTGGCCCGGATCGCCGAGCTGCAGATCGGCGCCCTCCAGCGGCGGCTCGCCGACCGGCGGCTGCTGCTGGACGTCACCCCCGCGGCGCTGGCCTGGCTGGCCGAGGAGGGGAACGATCCGGCGTACGGCGCCCGGCCGCTGCGCCGCCTGGTGCAGACGGCGATCGGCGACCAGCTCGCCCGGGAGATCCTGGCCGGAGAGGTACGGGACGGCGGGACCGTGCGCGTGGACCGCGTCGACGGCGGGGACGGCCTCTTGGTCGCGCCCGCCCGCGACTGACCGCCCGCGACTGACCACCCGTGCCCCGGCCCGATACCCGGCCGGTGCGGGGACTGCCCCGCGCCGGCCGTGGTACCCGCCGCACGGGTGCCGCCCGCCTCCGGGCCCGTCGGGACCACCCGACGGGCGGCACCCGTCGCGGCCCGCGGTTTGCGTCTCCCGGCCCGTCATGGGGGAGGATGGCCGTATCCATACGAAGGGAAATCCACGGTGAGCATCGACCCGTCCTCGATTCCTAACTTCGGGGGCCAGCAGCCCGACCAGCAGGAGACCGGTCCCACCGGACCCGTCGTCCCCGACCAGGATCTGGTCAAGCAGCTCCTCGACCAGATGGAGCTGAAGTACGTCGTCGATGACGAGGGCGACCTCGCCGCTCCGTGGGAGGAGTTCCGCACGTACTTCATGTTCCGCGGCGAGGCGGAGCAGCAGGTCTTCTCGGTGCGCACGTTCTACGACCGGCCGCACAAGATCGAGGAGAAGGGCGCCGTCCTCGAGTCGATCGACGACTGGAACCGCCGCACCCTGTGGCCCAAGGTCTACAGCCACACCCACGACGACGGCACCGTCCGCCTCATCGGCGAGGCGCAGATGCTGATCGGCACCGGCGTGTCCCTGGAGCACTTCGTCTCCAGCGTCGTCAGCTGGGTGCGCGCCTCGATCGAGTTCGACAAGTGGATGGTGGAGCAGCTCGGGCTGGAGAAGGACGCCGGCTCCGGCCCCGACGGCGAGGACTCCGCCTCCGACTCCTGACCTCGGACGCACGGCGCCCACGGGCCCGGACGAGGTGCCCCCGGCACCCCGCCCGGGCCCGTCCGCGTCCGTGCGATCCGAGGTGTCCCCGCAGTGCGGCGGCCGACCGGATGCCCTCCGGTGTGCGGAAGTTCGCTTCCGCACGGCGGTGCGGGGCACCACCCATGGCGCCGTGACCTTTCCGTGACCTACCCTGGCCCGGCTCGTGATCCGAGGAGGACGGACGCGACGAGACGGAAGATGGGCAGGCATGCAGCGGCCAGAAGGCACGACGGGTCCGGTCGGAACGACGGTGGCGGAACGCCCGCCGGGGACACGCGAGAGCGCGCCGCCCCGCGAGCAGAGGTTCCGCGGCGACGTGGAGGGGCTGCGGGCGCTGGCCGTGTGCGTGGTCCTGGCCTACCACGCGGGAGCGACCACGTTCGCCGGGGGCTACGTCGGCGTCGACGTGTTCTTCGTCGTCTCGGGGTATCTGATCACCGGGCTGCTGCTCCGGGAACTCCAGCAGACCGGCAGCATCGCCCTGACGCGGTTCTACGCCCGTCGCATGCGGCGCCTGCTTCCGCTGGCCTGCCTGGTGCTGCTCACGGCGGCCGCGGCGGCATGGCTCCTCTTCTCGCCGGTCGAGCGCCAGCAGGTCTTCGAGGACGTCATCGCCTCGGCGCTCTACGCGGTCAACTGGCAGCAGGCGGCAGAGGCGGTCGACTACTCCGCGGTGGGCACCGCCGCGAGCCCCGTCCAGCACTTCTGGTCCCTCTCCGTGGAGGAGCAGTTCTATCTCGTCTGGCCGCTTCTGCTGCTCGCCTGCGGTCTCGGCAGCCGCCGACGCGCACCCCGGGTCCGTCTGGCACTCGGCCTGGGCTCCGTCGCCGCCGCCTCCTTCGCCTACTCCGTCGTGCTGACGACCACCGAGGCGGGCGTGGCCTACTTCTCCACGCTCACCCGGGGATGGGAACTGGCGGCCGGGGGACTGCTCGCCCTGGTGCCGGCCGCGCGTCTGCGTGCACTCCCTCGCTGGGCGCCCGCGGTGCTGGGCTGCGGCGGACTCGCCGCCGTCCTCACCTCCGTCACCGTCTACGACGACACGACGCCGTTCCCCGGGGTGCCCGTGCTGCTCCCGGTGCTGGGCACCGTCGCCCTCATCGCCGCCGGCACCGTGGGGCCCCACCCCGTCGCCCGGGTACTGGAACTCCCGCCGGTCCGCTACCTCGGCCGGGTCTCCTACTCCTGGTACCTCTGGCACTGGCCGGCCATCGTCTTCGCCACCGCCTTCTTCTCCGGTCTGCCCACCTCGATCCTCCTGCTCGTGGTGGTGCTCTCGCTGATCCCCGCCGCACTGAGCCACCGCCTGGTGGAGGAGTATTTCCGCCGCGCCCGCGCGTTCGCGCCGAACGGCCGCAGCCTGGCCCTGGGCGGCGGGTGCACGGCGCTCGCCGTCCTCGCCGCGGCGCTCTCCTGGAACAGCGTGCCGCGGGTGCCGGAGGCGGAGCCGCACGAGGTCACCGGTGCCCGGTCGTTGCTGGGCGGTGAGCCGCTGCAGCACACCGCGGACGCCTTGCGCCCGCTGCCGGAGAAGGCCGCCGACGACAAGGGCCGGGCGCACCGGGACGGCTGCCTCGTCGCCCAGCGCGACACCCGGTCCCCCGCGTGCGTCTACGGCGACACCACGGCCGGCACGACCGTCGTGCTCTACGGCGACTCCCACGCCATGCAGTACGCCCCGGCCCTGGAACGCGTCGCCCAGAAGCGGAAGTGGCGGCTCGTCGTGCTCACCAAGTCCGGTTGCACGCCGGCGGACCTCCCGACCTGGAACCCCCGGCTCAAGCGGGAGTACACCGAGTGCGCGGAATGGCGCGAGCGGACGCTGGAGCGCATCGAGCGGGACGAGAAACCCGCCCTGGTGGTGACCGGAAACCTGGCCACGGTGCGCGCCGTCGCCGACGGCGACCGGCTGGGGGCCGAGGACAGCGCCCGCCGCGTCCGGACGGCCTACGCCGACACCCTGGAGCGCCTGCAGCGCGCGGGAGCGCGGACCGTCGTGGTCGCGGACAATCCGCATCCGCCCGAAGACGTGCCCGCCTGTGTCTCCGCACACCTGGAGGATCTCTCGCAGTGCGTCGTGCCGGAACGCACCGGACTGGACTTCACGCCGGTCAACCGCCGGGCGGCAGGGGACGTCTCGGGTGCACGGCTGGTCGACCCGGGCGAGGCGTTGTGCCGGGACGGTGCCTGCCCCGCGGTGATCGGCGACGCACTCGTCTACCGCAACGGCGCGCACCTGACGGCGACCTACATGGAGACGATGGCCGACTGGCTGGACGGCGAGCTTCCCTCGGTCCGCTGAACGGGCGGGGCCGCCGACCCCGTTCAGCGGCCGGTGATGCGGGTGATGCGGGCGATGAGGAGGGCGATGTCGTCGTGGTGGTCGGGGTGCCGCAGCGCACGCAGCAGCCGGTCGCAGGTCTCCTGGAGCCCGGCTCCGGGCGTGAGGAGTTCCCGCAGCAGGGCCAGCCGTTCGTCGATGTCCTGGCCGCGAACCTCCACCAGGCCGTCGGTGTAGAGGACCAGTTCGTCGTCCGGGCGCAGCCGGACGGCGGTGCTGTGGAAGGGGACGGTGCCCACGCCGAGCGGGGCGCCGGTGGGCAGGTCGAGGAGCTGCGCGGGCCGCCCGGGGCGGGCCAGTACCGGCGGCAGGTGCCCGGCCGAGGCGAGCCGGCACTCGCCGGTGGCGGGGTCGTACACGGCGTACAGGCAGGTGGCGATCGACTGCTCCAGGCCGGTGCTGCTGCGGTCGACGCTGCGCAGGATGCCGTCCGGCTCCAGGTGGAGGTGGGCGAGCGCGCGGATGGTCGTCCGCACCTGTCCCATGGTCGCGGCGGCGGTGATTCCGCTGCCCATCACGTCGCCGACCACCAGCGCCGTTCTGCCGCCCGCCAGCGGGATGACGTCGAACCAGTCCCCGCCGACTTCGCTGGCGGCCCCGGCGGGCTGGTAACGGTAGGCGATCTCCAGGCCGGGCTGCGGCTCGGGGAGCTGCGGCAGCAGGGAGCGCTGGAGTGTGAGCGCGGTGGCCCGCTCCCGCTGGTACCAGCGCGCGTTGTCGATGGAGATCGCCGCCCGGCCGGCCAGTTCGCGGGCCAGCACGACGTCGTCCTCGTCGAAGGGCTCCGGGTTGCCGATGCGCTTGAGGTCGAGCGCGCCGAGCACCGTGCCGCGGGCGATGAGCGGGACGGCCAGGTAGGAGTGCAGCCCGGCGCGGTCGAGGAGCCGCGCCGACTCGGCGTCGCGGGCGATGAGGGCCAGGTCGGAGGGGCGCACCCGGGGCACGCGGACCGGGGCGCCGGTGGCGACGCACCGGGCGACCAGCCGGTCGGTGCCGTAGCGGGCGGCTTCGCCGACCGGGTCGGCGGCGCGGGCGGCCTCTGTCGGGTCCGCCTCGGCCAGCGCGAGTGCCCGGAACACCGGCGGGCCGGACGTCTCCCCGGGCCCGCCGCGGTGCTCCAGGACGTCCTCGAGGATGTCGACGGCGGCCAGGTCCGCGAGGCGGGGCACGACCGCGTCGGCGAGTTCGCGGGCGGTCTGCTCCAGGTCCAGGGTGGTGCCGATCCGCGCGGTGGCGTCCGCGATCGTGGTCAGCCGTTCCCGGGCGCGGGCCGCTTCGGTCGCCGCCTCGTGCTGCTGGGTGATGTCGCGCAGCGCGACGGTGAGCCCCAGCACGTCGCCGCCGGCCGACTCGAGACGGAAGTAGGAGAGGTTCCAGGCGTGCTCGTGGTCCGGGTCGCCCGCCGGGCGGCCCAGGACGGCCTGGTCGCGCAGCGGCGTCCCCGTCCGCAGCACGTCCCGCATCACCGACTCGGCCGTGCCGGGGTCGACGAACGGCAGGATGTGCCGGACGCTGCGGTCGAGGCGGGCGTGCGGCGGGAGGCCGGCGATGTCGCCCAGCGCGGGGTTGACGCTGACGGTGCGCAACCGGGTGTCGAAGACCGCGACACCGATCGGGGACTGGGCGACCACGCGGGTGGACAGCGCGACCTCGCGCTCCACCTGGCGCACGGTGCCCTGGTCGGTCGCCAGTCCCAGCGCGTAGGGGTCGCCGCGGTCGTCCGTGAGCCGCATGTTGCGGAACTCCAGCAGGCGCACTCCGCCGTCCCGGTGGCGGACCGGGAACACGCCGGCCCACGCACCGCTGCTTTCGGCCATGACCTCGGCGAAGAGCTTCAGCGCACGATCGCGGTACTCCGGTGGGACCAGCGTTCGCACCGCCGGGCGCCCGAGCACCTCCGACGCGCGGTAGCCCATCAGCTCCTCGGCCTGCGGGCTCCACAGCACGATGCGTCCGGAGGCGTCGATCACCACGGCGGCGACGGCCAGAACGTCCATCAGTCCGCCGGGCGGCGAGGGGCCGAAAGAGGGCCGGTCCTCCTCGCCGACCCCGGTGCGGGACCCGTCGGTGACCATGTACGGCTGCTCCCTCCGGAGGGACCCCGCGGGTGCCGGCCGTGCGGCGGACACCGGGGGAGGGACCGCGGTCCTCTCATCGTCTCTCGCCTCGCCGGGCGCCGCAGCTTCCCGTGAGGCCCCGGCCCGGACGCGGCGGAGCCCGGCCGCCGGGATCGGCGGCCGGGCTCCGGCACGGTGACGCGCGGTGGCGGACGGTCAGCCGCTCAGCTCCCACACGGCGTGGGCGAGGGCGTCGGCGTTGCGGTCGAGCGCCTCCTCGCTGATGTTCGTCAGGTCGTCGCAGGAGGCGTGGTAGCACGGGTCGAAGGACTCGCCCGCCGTGCCGCCCCACTGGTCGGCCTGTTCCTGGGTCTTCGTCGCGCCCGCTCCGGTGAAGAGGCCGCCGACGGGTATGCCGGCGTTCTGGAACGACGCGTGGTCGCTGCGCCCGTTCGTCTCGGTCGACGCCTCGGTGGGGATGCTCTTCGCGGAGAACCAGTCGGTGAAGACCTTCTCCAGCGCCGGGTCGGAGTCGTAGACGAAGTAGCCGGGGTTGGGGGAGGCGATCATGTCGGCGTTGAGGTAGCCGTCGATCGTCTCCGCCTGGCCGGCGGCCAGACTGTCCACGTAGTGCCGGGAGCCCACCAGGCCGACCTCCTCGGCGCCCCACCAGGCGAAACGCAGGTGCTTGGTGGGCTTCAGGTCGGCCTCGGCCACGGCGAGGGCGACCTCGAGGACGCCGGCGCTGCCCGAACCGTTGTCGCTGATGCCCGACCCGTCGCTCACCGAGTCGATGTGGGCGCCGGCCATCAGCACCTGGTTCGGGTCGCCGCCGGGCCAGTCGGCGATCAGGTTGTAGCCGGTCGCGCCGGCGTGCGTGAACTCCTGCAGGGAGGTCTCGAACCCGGCGGCGTCCAGCTTGGCCCTGACGTAGTCGACGGACGCCTTGTGGCCGGGCTGTCCGTGGGCCCGGTTGCCGCCGTTGTCGTCGGAGATCTGCTGCAGGTCCTTCAGGTCCTGGACGACGGCGCCGACGGGGATGTCGGGGGCCGCGGCGGCTGCGGGCTCCGCCTGGGCCTGGGTGAAGGTGAGGAGGGTCGCGCCGAGGGCCGTGCACGTGGTCACGGCCATGACGCTTCTGCGCGTGAGGGTGCGGATCATGCGGTGCTCCGGTGTGGTGTGGGGAAGCCGCCCGCCGGAGGGTGGGCCCCGGCGGGCGGCGAACCGGTCTGCATGTGTGGGGAGTTGCGAGTGCGGCGTCGCCGCTTAGTTGACGTTGACTCCGGTCCAGGCGGCCTCGACCGTGGACACCTCGGTGCTGCCCGCGCCGTAGAGGGCGGTGGCCGCGGCGACCGTCGCCCGGCGGGCGTCGGCGTAGTCCGTGGTGGAGGTCATCTCCTCGGTCAGCGCCTTGAACCAGATGGCCGCCGCCTTGTCGATGCCGATGCCTTCGACGGTGGAGTCGTCGTGCGTCGGGCTGTTGTAGGTGACACCGTTGATCGTCTTCTCGCCGCTGCCCTCGGCCAGCAGGTAGAAGAAGTGGTTGCCGATGCCCGAGCTGTAGTGGACGTCGACGTTCGCGGCGTCCTCGGACCAGTAGTCCAGGGAGCTGCCGTCCTTGCTCGGCTGCGCCATGTAGCGCAGCGGGGAGCCGTCGCCACGGATGTCGATCTTCTCGCCGACGTGGTAGTCGCCCGGGTCGTCCGGGTTCTGCGCGTGGAACTCCACGGCCGCGGCGAAGATGTCGGAGGTGGCCTCGTTCAGGCCGCCCGACTCGCCCTGGTAGACCAGGCCGGCGGTGGCGGAGGTGACGCCGTGCGTCATCTCGTGCGCCGCCACGTCGATCGACGTGAGCGGGTGCTCGTTGTTCGCGCCGTCGCCGTAGGTCATGCAGAAGCAGGAGTCCTGCCAGAAGGCGTTCTGGTAGGCCTCGCCGTAGTGGACGCGGCTGGTGGCACCCTCGCCGTCGCCGCGGATGCCGTCCCGGCCGTGCACGTTCTTGTAGTAGTCCCAGGTCAGCGCCGCACCGTAGTGGGCGTCGACGGCCGCGGTCTGCGGGTCGGCGGGAGTGCCGTCGCCCCAGGTGTCGTCGGTGTCGGTGAAGACCTGGTTGCCGTTGTCGGCGTCCTGCGTCTCGTGGCCGCCGCGCGCGGAGTCGGTCATGGTGAACGACCCGCCGGAACCCTCGGTCCCGATCTCGACCTCGCCGGCGTACATGCTGCTGCCGGTGCCGTTGTGCACGGCCTGCCACTCGTACAGCTTCTCGCCGGTCTTCGCGTCGGTGACGACGTGCAGCTCGTTCGGGGTGCCGTCCTTCTGCTTGCCCCCGAGGACCTTCTCCCAGGCCAGCGTCGGCTTGCCGTCCGCGGCCCAGATCACCTTGCGCGGCGCCTTGCTGCCCTTTGCGTCCGCCTGCGCGGCGGACAGCGACGGCTTCTGGGACTTCGGCGCGTCGGTGGAGGCCACCTTGATCTCGGCCTCGACGGCCTTGGTGACGCCGGTCTTCTCGCCGGTCGCGTTGCGGTGCACGACCAGGTCGCCGCCGAGGACGGGCAGGCCGTCGAAGGTGCGGGCGTAGCGGGTGTGCGTGGAGCCGTCGCGGTTCTTCACCACGTCCTTCACCTCCAGCCCCTGCTTCTCGCCGAGGCCGAGGACCCGAGCGGTCCGCGCCTTGGCGGCGTCGGTGTCGGCCGACTTGACCAGCTCGGTGCGGTCCGACGGCGACAGCGAGACGGGCATGGCGCCCTTGTCGAAGCCGTCCTTGTCGGGGGCCGCTCCGGCGGTGCCGGCGGTCACGCCCGCGGCGACCAGCGCCGCGGTGGCGGCGAGGGCGGATATCCGGTGCTTCTTCGTGGTGAGTCTCACCCGGTAACTCCTTCTGCGTGGGGACCGGGAGACGAGGTGAACTCCCGGGCAGAATCGGTTGCACATCACTCGAACGAGTGACGTAGAACGGCACCCTGCCACGAGAGTCGGGTTCATGTCACCGGTGCGCCAGCAATGGCCTTTTCGTTTGCAGGCGTTCGGCGCGTCCGCTATCCGGAGAGATGATGTGGACCCATGGCGAGATCCCCACGTCAGAGCGCATGTCACGACGCCGCCGGACAACTGCCCGGCGAGCAGGGGTTTTTCTTCCGGAGAACGTGAAGAATCGGTGTGCGTTCTTCGGTCTCGGCCGAAAGTCCGTTACCGAAGAGCACGTGCGGCGCGGGCCGCACGGCCTTCGACTCGCTCGCCGAGCGCACATCCCGTTGCGATTGCCACGACGGGAAAATCTTCAACTACCGCCCTGCCGGGTGTCGTCCGCGTTCCGGGAAACCGTCCGGAATGCCGCCCTATCCGCTGCTCTGCGGCATGGGGAAACCCCTTGCGCCGGGCTCCCGGGGCATGGTCTCGCCGTCCGGGGGAAGACGCCTCAGCCCGCGCCCTTGAGCCGCCGGGCCGCCTCGGCGAGCACGTCGTGCCGCTTGCAGAAAGCGAAGCGGACGTAGGGCGCCCCCGCGGCCTGGTGGTCGTAGAAGACCTGGGTGGGTACCGCGACCACGCCGCAGCGTTCGGGCAGACCGAGGCAGAAGTCGAGTCCGCTCTCCGCGCCCAGCGGACGGATGTCCGCGGTCACGAAGTACGTGCCGGCCGGCCGGAAGACGCCGAAGCCCGCTTCGGCCAGCCCCTGCGACAGCAGGTCGCGCTTCTCCCGCAGGTCCTCGCGGAGCGCGGTGAAGTACGCGTCCGGCAGTGCCAGCGCCTCGGCCACCGCGTACTGGAACGGCCCGGCGGAGACGAACGTGAGGTACTGCTTCGCCGAACGCACCGCCGTGACCAGCTCCGCGGACCCGGTGACCCAGCCGACCTTCCAGCCGGTGAAGGAGAACGTCTTGCCCGCCGAGGAGATGGTGACCGTGCGGTCCCGCATGCCGGGGAAGGAGGCCAGCGGCAGGTGCTCGCCGTCGAAGACCAGATGCTCGTACACCTCGTCGGTGACGGCGAGCAGGTCGCGTTCGCGGCAGAGTTCGGCGATCGCGGCCAGCTCCTCGCGGCGGAGCACGGTGCCGGTGGGGTTGTGCGGGCTGTTGAGCAGCAGCAGCCGGGTGCGGTCGGTGACGGCGTCGCGCAGCTCGTCCAGGTCGAGGTGGTAGGCGCCGTCCTCTCCGGGGCGCAGGGTGACCGGCACCCGCGTGCCGCCGGCCATCGCGATGCTCGCCGCGTACGAGTCGTAGTAGGGCTCCAGCGCGATCACCTCGTCGCCGGGCTCGACCAGGCCCAGCAGCGAGGCCGCGATCGCCTCGGTGGCCCCGGCGGTGACCAGCACCTCGCGGTCCGGGTCGCAGGTGACGCCCAGGTGGCCGTAGAACCGTTCCTGATGGGCGGCGACCGCCTGCCGGAGCTCCGGTACGCCCGGCCCCGGCGGGTACTGGTTGCCGCGGCCGTCCCGCAGTGCCCGTACGGCGGCCTCGCGCACCTCCTCCGGGCCGTCGGCGTCCGGGAAGCCCTGGCCCAGGTTGATCGCGCCGGTGCGCACGGCGAGGGCCGACATCTCGGCGAAGATCGTGGTCCCGAACTCGGCGAGGCGGCGGTTGAGCAGCGGGCGTCGGTCAGCGGTCATGGGCGCCATCCTCGGGTACACCCCCCGCATCCTCAAGCTCGTCGTACCACCGGGAAGCTCTGGTCTTCCTCAACTCCGGTGTGAGCGGGGCCGGTGGCGGCGATACCTCTGCCAAGCAAGGCGTCGCCGGTACAGGGGGCCGGCGACGCCGGACAGTACAGCAAGAACGGGGGATCTCATGAGCATCGTCATAGGCATCGTCGTGCTCGCCGTGATCGCGGCGATCATCGCCGTGCTGGCGAGCACGGCAGGGAAGTCCCGCCCGAAGCGGCGCACACGGAGCACCTGGGGCAGCGGCGCCTGGGTCGGCCCGGGCGGCGGCGACGGCGGGGGCTTCTTCGACGGAGGAGGCGGCGGCGACGGCGGCGACGGCGGTGGCGGCGGTGGTGGCGACGGCGGCGGAGGCTGCTGAAGCCGGCGGAGGCCGCCCGCTCCGGTGCGGAGGAGAGGCCGGGGCCCGGGCCGTCCGTCCGGTCCCGGCCGGGACGGTCCGTCCGGACGCCCGGCCGGGACCGGACGCGTCCGCGGCGGGAGGCCGCTCGGTGACATGCGCGTGAGGGCACCGTGACCGCGCGGTGTCCTTGAGGATTGAACAGGTGAGCGCTCCCGCCCCCACGCGGATGGAAACCGGCCACGGAAGGGCAAAAACGCTGTAGGTACGGCGAGTTCCGTGATTCGGTGAAGGCACACCCCCCTCCACCACCACCCACTGCGTCTTGCGGAGCCGACCCATGCTCACCACTCTCAAGACCGCGTACAGCGATACCCGCGCCGGCGACCTCGCGTGGGCGCTCGATCGTGAACCGCTTCCCGCGCTGGCCACGCTGGATCTCGAACTCGCCGACGCGCACGTGCAGTTGCGGCTGCTGGGCGCGTCGCACCAGGTCATCATCGAGGACGGTCGCGGCTCCTGCTCCGAGACCGTCGCCTGCATGCCCGGCAGCACCGCACCGCTGCCGCTGGGCGTCTCCAGGCAACTCGGCGAGTGGGACTACGAGTTCGCCTCCCGCGTGGAGACCCTGTCGACCGGCTCGTTCGTCGGCAGGGCGCAGGAGCTGATCGCGCTCGTCGCGGAACACCCGCACGGACTCGCGGGCACCTATCCGGGCAGCCCGCACGCCTTCACCGCGCTGCTGGTGCAGCGGCACGAGGATCAGGTGCACTGGCGCACCTGGCACTCCTACCCCCAGGAGGGCAGGCTCGTCTCGACCCGCACCCGGGTGGCGCTCGGCGCTCTGCAGCCCGGCGGGGCCCCGGAACGGCGCGCGGACCGGAACACCCGCGGGGACGGCCGTCGGTCGTCCGGCGGGGCAGGCCGGGAGGGAGCGCTGCTCTGACGGGGCTCGCGCCCGCGCCCGCCCGGCGTGAACGGGGTAGCGCGCACGTTTGCGCACGCCCCGGTCACGCTTGTGGGTGACAGGCGGGGCATATTCCGTCACGTAGCGTGCGTGTCATGATCGACCAGCCCGTCCCGTCCGCACGGCTGCCCGTACCGGCCGCCGTCGGCCGGGCGGTCGTGCTGGTCTGCGTCTTCGTCTGCGCGGCCTGCGGGCTCGTCTACGAGCTCGAACTCGTCGCGCTGGCCGCCTCCCTCATCGGGGACCCGGTGACCCAGGCGTCGGTGGTGCTGGCCGTGATGGTCTTCGCCATGGGCGTCGGCTCGCTGCTGGCCAAACGGCTCCGCTGCCGCGCGGCCGTCGGCTTCGGTCTGGTGGAGGGCCTGCTGGCGCTGGTCGGCGGCGGCTCCGCGATGGCGCTGCACGCGAGCTTCGCCTGGTTCGGTGCCCCCCGGGCCATGCTGGTGGCCCTCGCCGTCGCCATCGGCGTGCTGATCGGCGCCGAGATGCCGCTGCTGATGACCCTGATCCAGCGCATCCGGCGCCAGGACCCTGGCGGCGCCGTCGCCGACCTGTTCGCCGCGGACTACGTGGGCGCGCTCGTTGGCGGGCTCGCCTTTCCCTTCCTCCTGCTGCCGTTCTTCGGACAGCTGACCGGCGCACTGCTCACCGGGGTGGTCAACGCGGTGGCCGGCGGCGTGGTGGTGCTCTGGCTCTTCCGGCACGACCTGGGCCGCCGTGCCCGCTGCGGCCTGCTGGTCGTCAACGGCGCGGTGTGCGCGCTGCTCGCCCTCGCCGCCCAGCTCGTCTCCCCCTTCGAGCACGCCGCCCGGCAGGCGCTCTACGGCGCGGACGTCCGGGTCTCCGTCGACGCGGACGGCCGGCAGCTCGTGCTCACCGGGCAGCCGCTGCCCGGCAGCCGCCGCAGCGGCGGCGAGCACCTGCTGCGGTTCTTCGTCGACGGCCGGCTGCGGGTCTCCTCGGCCGACGAGGAGCGCTACCACGAGGCGCTGGTGCACCCGGCGTTCGCCTCCGGTCCGCGCGGCCGGGTGCTGCTGCTCGGCGGCGGCGACGGCCTGGCGCTGCGGGAGATCCTCGGCTACCGCCAGGTCCGGTCGGTCACGGTCCTGGCGCAGGAGCCGGGAGTGGTGGACCTGGCCCGCACCGATCCGGTGCTGGCCCGGATGAACGGCCGCGCCTTCGCCGACCCCCGCGTGCGGGTGGTCGCCGCCGACGCCTTCCACCGTCTGCGGGCCCGCGATCCGGGCGCGCGACCGTACGACGTGATCGTCTCCGACCTGCCCGGCCCGCAGGGGCCGGACGCGGCCCGGCTCTACTCCCAGGAGTTCTACGGCCTGCTGGCCCGTGCCCTCGCACCGACGGGCCGCCTCGCCGTGCACGCCGGACCGCCGGACCTGAGTCCCCGCGATTTCTGGACGGTCGAGGCGACGCTGCGGGCGGCGGGCCTGGCCACCACGCCGTATGCCGTGGGCGGGCGGGTCTCCGGGCACGCCACGGCCTCCGCCCGTCCGGCTCTCCCGTTTCCCGGCGACGGAGACGGAGCGCCCGGGCGCGTCTCGGACCAGTGGGGATTTGTACTCGCTGCGCCCGGGAACACGCCGCCCGCCGTGCGGACGGCGCCGCCACCGGAGCGGCCCGCGCTCAGCGCGCTGACCGGACGCTCGCTGTCCTCCGCGGTGAGCCGTGCGAGGGCCCAGCGCATGGCCGGGCTGCCCTCCTCCACGCTGATGCACCCGCGCTACGACGAGTGAGCACGCGTCGCCGCCGTCGGACGGGTGTGGCGGGAGGGGGCGCGCCGGTGCCCCCGGGGGATGGCGGGCGCCGGGGTGCGTGACGACGCGCGGAGGAATGCTGCCGGGGACGTCCATCGATCCGGTCCTGGTGGGTAGGCTCCGGCGTATGGAGCACGAGGTGTACGTTCCGTTTTCCGTCGGCTCGGTACGTGCGGCGCTCGCCGAGCGTGAGCGCGTGGCACGCTGCGTCCCCGGACTCCACGTCGACGCCGCTGCGGGCGGCGGCGACGCGGTGGAGGGCCGCCTGCGCGTCCGCATCGGGGGCTCCACCATCACCTACCGGGGCAGTCTCACGCTGATCCCGCAGGGCGACGGCTTCACCGTCGAGGGTTCGGGCACGGAGGCCCGTGGCAGCGGCACGGTCAAGCTCGCGCTGAAACTGGTGCCGCACGCCGCCGAGGACGGCGAGGGCACCCGCCTCACCTGTTCCGGCACGGTGACGGGGGAGGGCCGCCTCTTCGAGCACGAGCAGAAGACGACGGCCGGCGCCGGACGACGGCTGCTGGACCGTTTCTGCTCCGCGCTGGAGGAGAGCCTGCGCGCGGACGGCGTCTCCGGCGTCTCCGGCCCTCCGTCCGGTGCCGACGCACCGGAAGCCGAGGGGGCCGAGGCACCCGAGGAGGCCGAGGCCGGGAGCGGCGCCGGCCGGCCCGCCGGGCTCGGCGCACCCGACGACAACGAGCGCGTCATCCCCGGCATCCCCGGCCCGGAGACCGGCGAGCCGCCGGCCCGGCGTGAGGAGGAGAAGCCCTCCGGCGGCGTCTTCGACGCCGACGTCCCGACCTCGTCCCTGGACCCGACGGGCGACGAGATCGACGACGAGGAACCGTTCGAGGAGGAGTCGGTCGACGAGGACGCCGCGACAGCGGAGGCCGCGCACGCCCGGCGCACCATGATCGGGCGGAGCGCCGAAGAGGTGGACCACGCTCCGCCGCGCGGCCGCTATGCGCCGGTGCCCTCGCCCCAGACCGGCGCCGCGTCCGACGCGCTGCGCTGGGCGGCGCCCGCCGCGGCCGCCGTCCTCGCCGGTGCCGTCGTGCTGACCCGCGCGCTGCGTCGCCGCCGCTGACCGGGCGCCGCGCGCGGGCCGCCGCCGTCCATGCCGTGCGGGCGGCCGTGCGACGGCCCGTCAACACCCGGGCGCGGCCGCGCACCTCACCGTCGGCGTCCCCCTTAGGGTCGTCGCATGACCAACTCCGCCACCCCCGTCACGCTCCGCTCCGGCGACACCGCGGTCACCGTCGAACCGGAGAACGGCTGCCGCCTGGCGTCACTCGTCGCGGGCGGCACCGAACTGCTCGTCCAGGGCCCCGGCCACGGGACGTTCGTCATGGCTCCCTGGTGCGGTCGCACCGACCACGGGCGCTTCCGCAACGGCGGGGAGCTGCACCAGCTACCGGTGCCGTCCGAACAGGACGTCCGCGACGGGCTCGGCGGTCCGCACGCGATGCACGGCACGGTCCGGCGTCTGCCCTGGCGCACCGTGCGTGCCGACGAGCGCTCCGCCGCGTTCACCGTCGGACTGACCGATCCGTGGCCCTGGGACGGCGTGGTGACCCAGCTGGTCGAGCTGGCGGAGGACGGCGGCGGCATCACGCTCACCCTGGGCGTGGAGACCTACGGCAACGCGTTCCCGGCACAGGCCGGCTGGCACCCGTGGTTCCGCCGCACGCTGCGCGAGGGCGGAGCGGAGGCGCAGATCCGCTTCGCGCCGGAGTGGCAGGAGGAGCGCGGCGCGGACCACCTGCCCACCGGCCGTCGTATCGAGCCGCAGCCCGGGCCGTGGGACGACTGCTTCGGCATGCCGCAGGGCGTGGACGTCACCCTGACCTGGCCGGAGGAGCTGGAGCTGAACGTCTCCAGCCGCGCCGAGTGGGTGGTGCTCTACGACGAGCAGCCGGCTGCCGTATGTGTGGAGCCGCAGTCCGGCCCGCCGAACGGGCTCAACTCGCTGCCGCGTTTCGTCACGCCGATCGAGCCGCTGGAGATCGCCACCACCTGGACCTGGCGCCACCTGACCTGACCCGACCCGATCAGGGGGCGCTCGCATAGGCTCGGGCGCATGGACGAGACGCGTGCCGCGCTGCTGGAACAGATCAAGACCAAGGCCGTGGTGCACGGCAAGGTGACCCTCTCCTCCGGGATCGAGGCCGACTTCTACGTCGACCTGCGCCGGATCACCCTGGACGGCGAGGCGGCCCCGCTCGTGGGGCAGGTCATGCTCGACGCCACCGCCCACCTCGACTACGACGCCGTGGGCGGCCTGACGCTGGGCGCCGACCCCGTCGCGGCCGCCATGCTGCACGCGGCGGCCGCCCGCGGCCGTCACCTGGACGCGTTCGTCGTGCGGAAGGCCGGCAAGGCGCACGGCCTCCAGCGCCGCATCGAGGGCCCGGACGTCGCCGGTCGGCGCGTGCTGATCGTGGAGGACACCTCCACCACCGGGGGTTCCCCGCTCACCGCCGTCGAGGCCGCGCGCGAGGCCGGCGCCGAGGTGGTCGCGGTGGCGACCATCGTGGAACGCTCCGCCGCTGCCGCGATCGACGACGCCGGCCTGCCGTACGTGTATGCGTACGACCTGAACGACCTGGAACTCGCCTGACGTTCACGCGGACGGCCGGTCGATGTTTCACGTGAAACTACGTTGCGTGACCGTCTCCGCCGGGGTCCTGCGCGACTGTGTCGCCCGGCCGGCGGGCGGGGCCCCCGGGTGAGGGGGTCTGGAGGTTCGGGGCCCGTCTGGAAGGATGGGGGGCGACGATGACGTCGCCTCCCTCAGCCGAGCCCGGTCCGGGACCCCGACCCCGGAGCCGTACGGCCACGCACCACGTACTTCACAAGGAGCGGACAGATGCCCATCGCAACCCCCGAGGTCTACAACGAGATGCTCGACCGGGCGAAGGCAGGCAGGTTCGCCTACCCGGCCATCAACGTCACCTCTACGCAGACGCTGCACGCCGCGCTGCGCGGCTTCGCCGAGGCGGAGAGCGACGGCATCATCCAGATCTCCACCGGCGGTGCGGAGTTCCTGGGCGGCCAGTACGACAAGGACATGGTCACGGGTGCGGTGGCGCTCGCCGAGTTCGCGCACATCGTCGCGAAGAAGTACCCGGTGAACGTCGCCCTGCACACCGACCACTGCCCCAAGGACAAGCTGGACGGCTACGTCCGCCCGCTGGTCGAGATCTCCAAGGAGCGCGTGGCCGCAGGCCAGAACCCGCTCTTCCAGTCCCACATGTGGGACGGCTCCGCCGAGAACCTCAAGGACAACCTGGAGATCGGCCAGGAGCTGCTCGCCGCCACCGCCGCCGCCAAGATCATCCTCGAGGTCGAGATCACCCCGACCGGCGGCGAGGAGGACGGCGTCACCCATGAGATCAACGACGAGCTGTACACCACCGTCGACGACGCCCTCCGCACCGCCGAGGCCCTCGGCCTGGGGGAGAAGGGCCGCTACCTGCTGGCCGCGTCGTTCGGCAACGTGCACGGCGTCTACAAGCCGGGCAACGTCGTGCTCCGTCCCGAGCTGCTGCGCGACCTGCAGGACGGAGTCGCCGCGAAGTTCGGCACGCAGAACCCGTTCGACTTCGTCTTTCACGGCGGTTCCGGCTCCACCGACGAGGAGATCGCCACCGCGCTGGAGAACGGCGTGGTCAAGATGAACCTGGACACCGACACCCAGTACGCCTTCACCCGCCCGGTCGCGGACCACATGTTCCGCAACTACGACGGCGTGCTCAAGATCGACGGCGAGGTCGGCAACAAGAAGGTCTACGACCCCCGCAGCTGGGGCAAGGCCGCCGAGAAGAGCATGGCCGCGCGCGTGCAGCAGGCCTGCGGCGCCCTGCGCTCGACCGGCACCCGCCTGAAGTGACCCGTACGCCCGGACGCTGACGCGCACGGCGCGCGCAACCCGGCTCCCCGCAGGGCCCGGCACCGCACGGTGCCGGGCCCTGTGCGGTGGGTGGCCGGACCGGGCGTGCAGACTGGAGACATGACCGTTCACGAGAACCTGCTCGGGGGCCCGCCCCCGACCCACCTGCCCGACGACCCCGAGCCGCGGGAGCTGCTCGCCTCCGGCACGGCGCCCGCCGACGTGGCCGCGAAGCACCCCACGTCCTCGCTGGCCTGGGCGCAGCTCGCCGACGACGCCTACACCGCGGGACGGGTCGTCGAGTCGTACGCCTACGCCCGCACCGGCTATCACCGGGGCCTGGACGCCCTGCGCCGCAACGGCTGGAAGGGCCACGGCCCGGTGCCGTTCGAGCACGAGCCGAACCGCGGCTTCCTGCGCGCGCTGCACGCACTCGCCCGGGCGGCCCAGGCCATCGGCGAGCTGGAGGAGTACGAGCGCTGCAGCACCTTCCTCAAGGAGAGCTCGCCGACCGCGGCGTCCACGCTGTCGTAGCGCACGGCGTCGTGACGGCGTCGCGCTCGGCGTGACGCACGGCGCCGCACGGCGCGCGGGGCCTGCCCGGATGGCCGGGTGAGCACCGTCTCGCGGCATGGGCCCGGCCCGGACTTGTCCCGGCCGGGCATGCTCGCGATGATGCTGTGTGGGCCGTGCACGGATCGCACGGCCCGAGGGGACCGGAGCTCCATCGCCGAACGGAAGGAGCGGACCGCTACCCGGACGCCACGATCCACGGAGACACCAGATGTCCCACGAAACCGGCGTTCCCGCCGGTCAGCCGTCCCCGGACGCACCCGCGCCCGAGTCGCAGACCGACGAGGTACAGGCCCCCGAGCTGGACTTCCACGGCACCACCCCGTACGAGGACTACGTACAGGCGGACGTGCTCACCCACCTCCAGCACCCGCTCTCCGACGATCCGGGCGAGATGGCCTTCCTGGTCACCACGCAGGTCATGGAGCTGTGGTTCACGCTGATCGTCCACGAGTGGGAGACCGCCGCGCGGTCGCTGCGCGAGGACGACCTGAACGGCGCGCTGGCCGCGCTGAAGCGTTCGACCTACGAGCTGCAGTCGCTGAACGCGTCCTGGGAGCCGATAGCGCACCTCACCCCCGCACAGTTCAACGCCTACCGCTCCGCCCTCGGCGAGGGCAGCGGCTTCCAGTCCGCCATGTACCGGCGGCTGGAGTTCCTGCTCGGTGAGAAGTCCGCGTCCATGCTGGTGCCGCACCGCGGCGCCCCGCGCGTGCACGCCGAGCTGGAGAAGGCCCTGCAGCAGCCCAGCCTCTACGACGAGGTGCTGCACTACCTGTCCCGGCACGGCCAGGACGTGCCCGCGCAGGTGCTGGAGCGGGACGTGTCGCGGAAGTACGAGCCCGACCCGGCCGTCGAGGCCGCGTGGGCCGGCGTCTACACGGCGGGGGGCGACGGCGATCCCGAGCTGGTCCGGCTCGGCGAGGCGCTGACCGAGGTCGCCGAACTGGTCTGGCGCTGGCGCAACGACCACCTGGTCGCCACCCGCCGCGCCATGGGCTCGAAGGTCGGCACCGGAGGCTCCGCCGGCGTCGCCTGGCTCGAGAAGCGCGCCACCAAGAACGTGTTCCCCGAGCTCTGGACGGCCCGCAGCCATGTCTGAGAACACCACCGTCGCGGGCGCAGCCCGCCGCGGCGGCCTCGCCGAGGAGGCCGCCGCCCTCGACGCCGGGGACCGTCTCGCCGCCAAGCGCGCCGAGTTCGTCCTCGACGACACCGTCTACCTGGACGGCAACTCGCTGGGCGCGCTGCCCGCCGGGGTGCCCGACCGGGTCGCCGACGTGGTCCGGCGGGAGTGGGGCGAGATGCGCATCCGCTCCTGGACCGAGTCCGGCTGGTGGGAGGCCCCCGAGCGGATCGGCGACCGCATCGCCCCGATCGTCGGCGCCGCCCCCGGCCAGGTCGTGGTGTCCGACTCCACCAGCGTCAACGTGTTCAAGGCCGTCGTCGGCGCCGTCCGCATCGCGCAGGAGGACGCCCCGGGCCGCACCGAGGTCCTGGTGGACGCCTCCACCTTCCCCACGGACGGCTACATCGCCGAGTCCGCGGCCCGCATGACGGGCTGCACCGTGCGTCCGGTCCCGGCGGGCGAGATGGCCGCCGAGGCCGGCCCGTACACGGCCGTGATGCTGGTCAACCACGTCGACTACCGCACCGGCGAACTCGCCGACCTGTCCGGCACGACCCGGGCGGCCCACCGGGCCGGCGCGCGCGTGGTGTGGGACGTGTGCCACACCGCGGGCGCGCTCCCCGTCGACCTGGACGCGCACGGCGTCGACTTCGCCGTCGGCTGCACCTACAAGTACCTCAACGGCGGCCCCGGCGCGCCCGCGTTCCTGTACGTGCGCGCCGACCTGGCCGAGCGCTTCGACTCGCCGCTGCCGGGCTGGAACTCGCACGTCGACCCGTTCGCCATGGCGTCGGTCTACGCGGCGGGCGAGGGCGCGGTGCGCGGCCGCGTCGGCACGCCCGACATCCTGTCGCTGCTCGCGCTCGAGGAGTCGCTGAAGGTCTGGGACGGCGTCGAGATCGCGGAGGTGCGTGCGAAGTCCCTCGCCCTGACGGACTTCTTCGTCCGCTGCGTCGGGGCGTACGTACCGGACGGGCGGGTGCACGCCATCACCCCGGCCGCGCACGAACGGCGCGGCAGCCAGGTCGCGCTGCGCTGCCCGGACGCGGGCGGGGTGATGGCGGAGCTGATCGCGCGCGGTGTCGTCGGCGACTACCGCCGCCCCGACGTGCTGCGCTTCGGCTTCACGCCGCTCTACACCTCGTTCGCCGACGCCGAGCGCGCCGCGCGCGTGCTCGCAGAGGTGCTGGCCGAGACCACGACGCCGGGCGGCCCGGGTTGAGCGACGCCCCCGGCGACGGGCAGGCCGACCGGGAGTGGGCCGCGCTGAGCGGCCTGCCCCCGGCCGCCCCCGACCGCACCCTGCGCTACGGCGACCACCCCTCGCAGGTGATCGACCAGTACGGCCCGCCCGACGGCCCTCGCGTCACCGTGCTGCACGGCGGCTACTGGCGCGAGGCGTACGACCGCTCCCACCTCACGCCGTTCGCAGGGGCGCTGGCCGCGCACGGCTGGACCGTCGACCTGGTGGAGTACCGCCGGGTCGGCGGCGACGGCGGCTGGCCGCGCACGGCCGACGACGTGGACGCCGCGCTGGGCGCCCTCGGCGCACCCCCGCACGTCCTGCTCGGCCACTCCGCAGGCGGCCAGCTCGCGCTGTGGGCGGCGTGGAAGCGGGACCGCGCGGCGGCCGCCCGCGTGCTGGCCGTCGCGCCGGTCGCCGACCTGGCCCGCGCCCACGCCCTCGGCCTGAGCGAGGGCGCCGTCGCGGAGTTCCTGGGCGGCGAGGAGCACGTCGCGGCGCGGCTGCCGGAGGCCGACCCGATGCGCCTCTTTCCCCGCGTCCCGGTGGAGATCCTGCACGGCACCGCCGACCCCGACGTCCCCGTCGAGCTCTCCCGCCGCTACGCGGCCGACTGGGGCGCCCGCCTCCACCTCCTCCCCGCCACCGGCCACTTCGCCCCCCTCACCCCCGGCACCCCCGCCTTCCACGTCCTCCTCGACGCCCTGCGCTGACCTCCGGGCCCCGCTCGGCGCCACGCCACCCGCGGGGATCGTGGGCCCGTCCGCGGCGGGCCGAACGGGCCGCGGCGCCGCCCAGCCGCCACTCGGCTCGATCTCGGTGGGGAGTGGCATGCTGTCGGCGGGCGCTCGCCCGAGGGCGCGCCGTTCCGCTGCGGGAGGGTTCACCGGGATGAAGCTGCGCTGCGCGTTGCTGGACGACTACCAGGGCGTGGGAACGACGGTCGCCGACTGGTCACCGGTCGCCGACCGGGTGGAGGTCGTCGCCTTCCGCGAACACCACGCGGACGAGGCGGCACTCGTCGCCGCCCTCGCCGACTTCGACATCGTCGTCACCCTGCGCGAACGCGTGCCGTTCCCGGCCTCCGTCCTCGCCGCGCTCCCACGCCTCAAGCTGCTCGTCGCCTCCGGCATGCGGAACGCGTCCATCGACTACGCCGCCGCCGAGGCGCACGGCGTCACCGTCTGCGGCACGGCCAGCTCCTCCGCTCCGCCTCTGGAACTCACCTGGGCGCTGCTGCTCGGCCTGGCCCGGGGTCTGGTCCCGGAAAGCACCGCGCTGCGCGAGGGCGGTCCCTGGCAGAGCACCGTCGGCGCCGACCTGGAGGGCCGCCACCTCGGCATCCTCGGCCTCGGCAGGATCGGCACCCGCGTCGCCCAGGTCGCCCTCGCCTTCGGCATGGAGGTCGCGGCGTGGAGCCGGAACCTCACCGCGGACCGAACGGACCAGGCCGGGGTGCGGCTCGCCGCGTCCAAGGAGGAACTCCTCGCCGGCAGCGACTTCGTCACCGTCCACCTCAAGCTGAGCGACCGCACCCGCGGCCTGATCGGTGCACCCGAGCTGGGCCTGATGCGTCCCTCCGCCTACCTGGTCAACACCTCACGGGCCGACATCGTCGACCAGGACGCCCTGCTCGCCGCCCTCCGCGAGGGCCGCATCGCCGGCGCGGGCCTGGACGTCTTCGACGTCGAACCCCTCCCGGCCGACCACCCCCTGCGCACGGCCCCGCGCCTCCTTGCCACGCCCCATCTCGGCTACGTCACCCACGCCAACTACACCCGCTACTACGGCGAGGCCGTCGAGGACGTCGCCGCCTACCTCGACGGTGCGCCGATCCGTCTGCTGGGCCGCTGAACAGCCTCCGCGAAGGCGGTTGACTTCAACAAAGGTTCACGTTCGACACTCGGCGTATGACGCTCACAGACAGCAGCGCCGTCCTCTTCCGCAACACCTTGCGCATCACCGACGGCCATCTCGACGGCTTCCGGGGCGCCATCGCGCAGGCGGTGGCCTTCACCGAGGAGCACGGACCCCAGCTCATGGTGGACGTCTTCGTCGATGAGGAACGGATGCTGGCCCACAGCTTCCAGCTCTACCGCGACTCCGACGCCATCCGCACCCACTGGCGGTTGTCGGACCCGTACATCCGCGGGGTGATGGAGCACTGCACCGTCGAGCACTTCGAGGTGTTCGGCGCACCGGACCCCGACATCGTGGCAGCGCTCACGACCCCCGACGGCGACTCCTTCCCCGTCGTCATCTCGCCCCGCATGGCGGGCTTCCACCGTCTCGGTGGGACCGCGACGACGTCGCGGCCCCACTCGGGAGAGCCCGCTACGGCCGGCTGACCGGCTCCGGACGACTGCCGCCGACCCGGCGGCAGTGCGGGGTGTCGGCCGGACGGGTCGTCACGGGGGCGTCGGCGAGGGCGAAGCAGAGCTGCGCGTGCAGCAGTTCCGCCTCCGCCGGGGACATGCGGAGGGCGAGGTCGCCGTCGAACCGGCCGTCCTGCTGCAGCCAGAGGTGCAGCGCGTACCGCCCGTCCTCCTCCCGCCGCAGCGGCTTGCCGGGAACGCGGTGGACGCGCAGTCCGCGCGGGAGCGAGCCCATCAGGCGGCCACCCCCGCCCACGAGGCCCCGCTCGCCGGGGAGCCGACGCCCTGCCCGTCGAGGGCGAGTGCCAGTGCGGTGATCCGCTCCCGCTGTTCGGGGGTCAGCAGCCACGGTCGGCTGAGGACGCGCCCGGGGTGGTCCACGATCGGCCACCAGCCGTCCGCGGCGCGCGGCGAGGGCCGCGATGCGGCCGGGGCCGCCGTGTCGCACGTCGCCGTCCTGCGGCGGCACCCGGTGGCGGGCACGAGCACCGCCACCAGGCCGGTGAGTGCCCGCAACAGGGCATGCCGGATAGGCTTGGTCACGCTGACGCTCCTCTACAAGCGTTGGCCACGCCCCGGGACGCGCACACGTCGCCGGGGCACCTTCTTGCTCCGGGTGACGTGGTGAACGCGCTCCGGAGCCACGAGTGAGACCGTAGCGCCAACGCGCTTTCACATACAACGCGTTGTATGAGATTCGCCCGTTCGGGTCAGTGCTCAACCCTTCGGGCATGTGTGAGAAGGGCTCGCAGCACCGTTGCCGAGGTGCGGAGCACCTCGCCGGGTTCGTCGCTCTCGCGCACCAGAACTTCGCCGTCCACTGCGGCTATCTCGATGCACGCCCCGTCGGGCTGCTCAGAGAAGGACGACTTGCGCCACTGCGGTTCCATCGCTGCCACACCCTCAGAGTCGCTGTGCCACCTCACGCACGAAGCGTCGTGAGGCATCCGGATCGAGCGAACGTTCCTCCATCCGCTCCAGCACCGCACGGTAGTTCGCCAAGTGCGTCTGCGCGTGCAGGAATACGGAGCCGACGGGGGTGTCCGTCTGCACCGTGTCCAGCTGCTCGACCGGTCCGCAGGCGTAGAGCGTCGAACTCGCCGCAGCGGGGAACCCGCCGGCGGCGAAGGGAAGCACGTGCACACGCACGTTGAGGCGTTCGGACTGCTCCAGTAGGTGGTCCAGTTGGCGCCTCATCACCGACGCACCGCCGAAGCGCATGCACAACGCGGTCTCGTGGATGATGAAGGTGCACTCCGGCGCCTCGGGCCGGTCCAACACGCATCGGCGCCTGCCTCTGAACGCGAGCTTCCGTTCGAAGTCGTCCGGCGTCAGCGTCGGCACAGCCTCCTGGAAGACGGCGCGAGCGTAGTCCTCGTGCTGGAGCAACCCGGGCATGTGGGTGATCTGGGCCATCCGCAGGGAGGTCGCGTGGTGCTCCAACTCGGCGAGGTCCAGGACCGGTGCCACAAGACTGTGGCGGTACTCGTCCCACCACTCCGCAGAGGGCGACCGCCTTTCGCGAGCGATCTGGGCAAGGGCGTCGATGTAGGCACTCTCGTGGCAGGAGTAGTTGGCGGACCAGACGCGAACCCGGTCCGGGCTCACCCCGAAGCGGCCGGACTCCACGTTGCTGACCGTGGTGCGGTCGGTGCCGTGCAACGCGGCCGCATCCGTCAGGGACAACCCCGCGTGTTCGCGCATCTTGCGCAACTCCGCTCCGAGGCGACGCTGACGCTCCGTCGGAGGCTTCCGCACGGCCATCGACCCGCCCTTCCCAAGCCCTTCACGACCCCACAGGCTAACCGGCGCCGTCCTGTCACCGGCACTGTCGGTGACTCTGCGTGCGGTGCGGCCATCGACGTGCATCGGGGGCGGGGGTGCAAGGGCGCATCAAGGCGCTCGACCGTTCGGTCCGATCCGTGACGTGGGACGGCGTCGGAGACCGGTCACGCCTGGGGAGACGTGGGGATCGGACCTTGTTGGGGAGTGCCGCTGACGAGGGGTGGTTCGTCGCTTCTTCTCCGTGAGCGACCGAGGCGGTGACGCCCGCCCCGCCGCGTGAGGCCGTGCGGAGGGCGAGGTGTCGCGGGGCGTTCACCTGCGTGGAGTGTCCGCAGAGGCGGGGCGGTCACATGGGCGGGTAGATGTCGCCGCCGGCCATGCCGCTCTCCTGCTCGCAGCGGCTCTCCATCCGTCGGGCTTTCTCCTCCAGGCGGGCGCGCTGCTCGGGGTCGTCCGTACCGGCGGCGGCCTTCGTCAGGTCCCGCACCTGCGCGCGCATCTGCTGGACCCGGCGCCGCGACTCTTCCATGGCCGTCATGACCGCTCCCTGGACTACGGGAAAGAAACCGTGCAATCCCCATCGAAACAGACACGGTGCCCATGCGTCATCCCCGCGCCGGGAGTGCCGCCCGGGGCGGAGACGACGAACGGCCGACGGGACGCCCACGGGCAGGTGTGTGCGTGGGTGCCCCGTCGGCCGAACGCGCCGGGCCGGGCCGCTCGGGCGCCGGCCCGCTCACCGCCGGACGATCGGCTGATCAGGCCGTCATACCGTACGGCGGTCAGATGAAGGAGTTGATCTGGATGGTCTCGTCGCGGCCGGGCCCGACGCCGATCGCGGAGATCGGCGCACCGGACATCTCCTCGAGCGCGCGTACGTAGCCCTGCGCGTTCTTCGGCAGGTCGGCGAAGGTCTTGGCCTTGGTGATGTCCTCCGACCAGCCCGGCAGGTACTCGTACACCGGCTTCGCGTGGTGGAAGTCGGTCTGGCTGTACGGAAGCTCCGTGACGCGCTCGCCGTCGATCTCGTAGGCGACGCAGACCGGGATCTGCTCCCAGCCGGTGAGCACGTCGAGCTTGGTGAGGAAGAAGTCGGTGAGGCCGTTGACGCGGGTCGCGTAGCGGGCGATGACCGCGTCGAACCACCCGCAGCGCCGGTCGCGGCCGGTGGTCACGCCGCGCTCGCCGCCGATGGTGCGCAGCGCCTCGCCGTCCGCGTCGAACAGCTCGGTCGGGAACGGGCCGGCTCCGACGCGCGTGGTGTACGCCTTGAGGATGCCGATGACCCGGTTGATCTTCGTCGGGCCGATGCCCGCGCCGGTGCAGGCGCCGCCGGCCGTCGGGTTGGACGAGGTCACGAACGGGTACGTGCCGTGGTCGACGTCCAGCAGGGTGCCCTGGCCGCCCTCGAAGAGGACGACCTTCCCCTCGTCGACGGCGTCGTTGAGGATCAGCGTGGTGTCCGCGACGAAGCCGCGCAGCTGGTCGGCGTAGCCGAGGAGCTCCTCGACGACCTGCTCGGTGACGATCGCGCGCCGGTTGTAGAGCTTGGCCATCACCTGGTTCTTGAAGTCCAGGGCGGCCTCGACCTTCTGCGTGAGGATCGACTCGTCGAAGAGGTCCTGCACGCGGATGCCGACACGGTTGATCTTGTCGGCGTACGTCGGGCCGATGCCGCGGCCGGTGGTGCCGATCTTCCGCTTGCCCAGGAAACGTTCCGTCACCTTGTCGAGCGTCGTGTGATACGGCGTGATCAGGTGCGCGTTCCCGCTGATGAGCAGCTTGGACGTGTCGACGCCACGCTCGTTCAGCCCGCTCAGCTCGGAGAGCAGGACCGCCGGGTCGATGACGACGCCGTTGCCGATGACCGGGGTGCACTCCGGGGACAGGATGCCGGAGGGGAGCAGGTGCAGCGCGTATTTCTGGTCGCCGACGACGACCGTGTGGCCGGCGTTGTTGCCGCCCTGGTAGCGCACCACGTAGTCGACCGACCCGCCGAGCAGGTCGGTGGCCTTCCCCTTGCCCTCGTCACCCCACTGAGCACCGAGCAGCACAAGTGCGGGCACAGGCGTACACCCCTTCCGGGCGGGGCATGTCCCACGTGCGTGGCGCTTTCGCCTCGCGAGAGCCGTGACGGGCCTGCCCCGGATTGATGAAGCCCCTGGCGCAACAGCGACAGGGGCTCTTGCACCGAGAGATTACCGGAACCGGTTGCCGGGGTGCGAACGCCCGTGGCACTCGGCCGGGGCGTGCGCCCGGCCGCGCGGGCTCGCGGGCTGCGAGCGCCCGACGAAACCTGGAGAGAGGAACGACGTGTCGGCTCCAGACCTGCTGGTCGTCATCGACCCCGTCGCCCGGGCGACGGACGGGGAGTCCGTACGGATCGCGAGGGACGTCCTCTGCGCGGGCGCCGGCGCGGGAGGGGCGAAGGTGTGCGTGCCCGAGTGCGCGGCGGAGGTGGAACGGGCGCTCGCCCGGCGCGGCAGCCGGCGGCCGGTGGTGGTCGGCGACGACCGTGCCCTGCTGCGCACCGTGCGGTTGCTGCACCGGGAGCGGGAGCTGTCGGCGTGCGCGCTGGCGATGGTGCCGGTCGGCCCGCCGGACGTCACCGTGCTGGCCCGGGCCCTCGGAGTGCCCGGCGACGCCGTCGCCGCCTCGCGGGTGGCGCTGAACGGCACGGACCGTGCCCGGGACCTGCTGGTCGACGACAGCGGCGGAGTGGTGCTGGGGGCGCTTCGTGTGCCCGCGCGTGCCGGGAGTGCGGGCGGTGCGCGCGGCGCGGACGGCGGGGGCGGTTCCTGCGGTCCGGGAGCGGGCCCGCCCGCGGTGGACGGGGCGGGCCCGGGCGAGCCGGCGGCCCAGGGCGACCGGGTGCCGGAGCCGCGCCCGCCTGCCCGCGAGGCGCCGCCCGGTGGAGGCGCGGCGTGCGGAGGGGCGGTTCCGGGAGAGCCGGGGGCCGACGGCGGGGCGCGTGGCACCGGTGCGCGCGGGGGCGCGGACGGCCCGGGGGCCTGGGCGGTGCCCCGGCACGGTTCCGCTTCCGCCGCGGCCGGGCCCGGGCAGCGCGGCGGTCACGCCGAGGCGCGGGAGCCGCTGCTCCGCGTCGGGCGTTCGCTGGTACGGACGCTCGCGCGGCCGCTGCCGCTGCTCGGGGCGCTGGCGGGCGCCGCCGGGGGGCCGGCCGGCGGGCACGGACCGCCGCTGCGGCTGCGCGTGGAGGCCGACGGAGCGACGCTCGCCGACCTGGACCGCCCGGTCGTGGGGGTGTGGCTGGCTCCCGGGGGCGGCGGACTGGCGACGGTCGCGGTGCGCCGCCGGGCCACCTCCGAACCGCTCTACGCCCGCGCCCGCACGGTCACCGTCTCCGGACCCGACTTCCGCTACCGCGCGGACGCGCTGGTCGGCGGACCCGTCCGGGCCCGCACCTGGACGGCCATGGACTCGGCCTGGTGGCTCACCCTGCCGGGGCCGGCGGCGGGCGACGACGAGCACGGCGACGCCTGAGGACGACTGAGGAGGCCCGGGGACGTCTGAGGACGCCCGGGCCCGGGGACGTCACGGTGCCGGTGCCGGGTTCCCCCTTCCGGCACCGGCACCGTGGCTCCCGGGCGGAGCGTCAGCTCCGCAGCTTCTCCACGGCCGTACGGGTCGTCGTGCGGAAGTCGTCGACCGGGGCGTGCGAGAGGTTCCCCATCTGGCCCCAGTCCACGACGGTCACGGTGCGGCCGTCGCGCCCGATGCCGAAGAGGTGGGCGTCGCTGGTGCCGGTGCCGTCCGGGTCGGCGGTGTCCACGCCGTAGACGTGGGCGCCCTCCTGCACGTCGACGCGCCCGTAGTCGACCAGCTCGGCCTCCGCGCCCGGGTACTGCTCCTCGTACGCCGCCGCGCAGGCCCGTACCGACTCCTCGGCCTCCGCGGCGAGTGCCCGAGCGCTCTTCAGAGTGGCCGTCCGCACGCTGACCTGCACGGCGGAGGTGTCGAACTCGGTCCAGAACTGCCGGTGCGACGCTCCTTCGGCGGGCAGCGCGTCCTCCAGGCAGAACACCGGGAACTCCGGCAGGCCGGCGGCCGGCTCCTCCGCGTACCACGCGGAGGACGGGTGCGCGGGGAGTTCGTCCGGCGCGAGGAACGCCGGCGCGGCGGCCGCCCGGCGGGACGCGTCGGCGGGCGCGCCCTCCGGCGCCGCCTGGGCGGAGCCCACGGCGACCAGGCCGATCGTGGTGGTGACGACGGCGGCCGTGAGAGCTGCGGTGCGCAGAGCGCGGCGGTGGATGTGCATGGTGGGTGTCCCTCCGTTTGACGGTTCACCAGGAGCGTTGCCCGGCGTGTCACATGGGGGCAACAGCTCGCGGGGAATCCGGGACGCCGGGACGTCCGCGCGTACGCTGACATGGGGAAACGGAGTGGCCCTGGAACGCTTCCCGGGACGGGAACCGGCGGGACGGGACGACGGAGGGGAGCCGGCCGGGATGGGTGCAGCGCGGGACACGGAGGAGTTCGCCGCTTGCCTGCGGCAGCTGAAGGACCGTTCGGGACGCAGCTACGGGCAGCTCGCCCAGCGGGCCCACCTGAGCACGTCGACGCTGCACCGCTACTGCAGCGGCCAGGCGGTGCCGCTGGACTACGCGCCGGTGGAGCGGCTCGCGCGCTTTTGCGGCGCGACGCCGGAGGAACTGCTCGCACTGCACCGGCGCTGGGTGCGGGCCGACGCGAGCCGCGCCCGACGGGACGGCGACCCGCCGGGCGACGCGCGGGCGGCCGAGCCCGCGACGCACGGCGGGCCGGCGGCCGATGCCGGAGGGCCGCCGCCCGCCGAGGACCCGCCGCCGCCCGGCGAGGACGCGCCGTCGCCCGCGGACACGGCGCCCTCCACCGGCCCGGCGGCACCCGCCGTCCCGGTGGCGGTGGACGGGGACGGGGACCGAGGGGAGCGGGCCGCCGGAGTGGCGGACGACCGGCCGGGCGGCGGATGGCGGAGCGTCGCCGCCCGCCGCCGGCTGTGGCCGGTGGCCGTGGCCGCCCTGGTCGCCCTCGTCGTGACGGTGGCCGTGTCCGCCTTCGTGGCCTCCGGCCCGGAGGGGCGCGGAGCAGACCCCACCTCTGTCGCCGGTCCGGACGGCGCGCGGCGGACTGCCGGCCCCGCGGCGACCGCGTCGCCCACCGCCCCGGGGCGGGAGCGCACCCCCTCGGGGGCACCCTCCGCGGCCGCCGGTCAGGCCGGACCGGAGAAGGACACCCCCGGGAAGAAGCGGGGCGGCGAGGGCCGGGGGCGGGACGTCACCGGGTCGCCGCTGACCTGGACCGCCGGGTCCCACGTGTGGCGGCACGGCTGCGACCACACCTATCTCGTGGACCGCGCGCCGTCACAGGTGCCGGAGCCGCCCGTGGAGCAGGACGCGCGCGGCTGGGCCTCGGCGGTGGGCGCCGTGCACGGCGGCGACACGGTGGTGGAGGCGACCGTACGGGCGGCCGGTGCGGAGCCTGTGGTGGTCGAGGGCGTGTACGTGCGGGTGGCGGACCGGCGCGCGCCGCTGGACTGGCCGGCGTACGGGATGAGCAACGGGTGCGGCGGGGCGCTGACTCCGGCCGCTTTCACGGTGGGCCTGGACGCGGCCCGGCCGGTGGCCCGTCCGCAGGACGGGTACGACGGCGAGGACGGGACGCATCTCCCGGCGACGCGCCTGCCGTACCAGGTGACGGCCGGCGAGCCGCTGGTGCTGCGGGTCGAGGCGCGGACGGAGCGGTACGACTGCGACTGGTACCTGGAGGTGCGCTGGAGCAGCGGCGACCGCACGGGGACGCTGCGGATCGACGACGGCGGCCGCCCGTTCCGTACGAGCGGGGGCGGTGACGGCGAGGCGTACGGCTACGACTGGGGCGCCGGCGGGTGGCAGGGGGCGGGTGCGTGAGTCCGCGCCCCCTCCGCTCCCCCCGCCCCGTCGCGGCGGGGTTCGGCCGCCCGTCCGGGGTCAGTCGTCGGAACGTGCCCGCTCTGCGCGCAGCTCCCGCCAGCGGGCCATCAGGCCGGAGAGTTCGTCCCTGAGGAAGGCGAAGAACTCGCCGGTCTCCTCGAGGCGGCGGCCCGCCGGGGTGTCGGGGCCGATGGCCTCGGCACCGGCGCGGACGGTGGTCGACCAGCGGGAGAGCAGGACGTCGCGGTTGGTGAACGTCTCCCACCAGACGTCCTCCTGGACGCGGTAGAGCTCCCGCCGGGAGCCGGGGGCCCGTTCGCGGCTGACCATGTGCACGCCGGCCAGGTAGCGCACCGCGCCGGACACGGCCGCGGGGCTGACCTGGAGCCGGTCGGCGAGTTCGGCCGAGCTGAGGGCGCCCTCGTCGGACGCGAGCAGGCACGCGAACACCCGGGCCGCCATGCGCTGCATGCCGGCCTCCGTCAGGTCGGCCGCGAAACGTTCGACGAAGGGCGACAGGCGCGTCGCGTAGTCGTCGGCACTCACCCTGGCGTTCTCCCCTGTGCGGTGATCTCTTCTCCGAATCCTAGCTGCTCTGAATCTTCATAAATTTCTGAACGTAATGTAGCTTCGTGTGTATGACCAAGGCAAGGGAAGCCCTCTCCGTGTCGGGCCTCGTGAAGACGTTCGGCCGGACACGGGCGCTCGACGACCTCGACCTGCACGTCGACGTGGGGGAGGTGCACGGCTTCCTCGGCCCGAACGGCGCGGGGAAGTCGACGACGATCCGGGTCCTGCTCGGCCTGCTGCGGGCCGACGGGGGGCACGCACGCGTACTGGGACTCGACCCGTGGCACGACGCCGTCCCGCTGCACCGGCGGCTCGCGTACGTGCCCGGCGACGTCGAGCTGTGGCCCAACCTCACCGGCGGTGAGGCCATCGACCTCCTCGCACGCCTGCGCGGAGGAGACGGCGTCAACAAGGGGAGGCGCGACGAACTCCTCGAACGCTTCGACCTCGACCCGACGAAGAAGGGCCGGACCTACTCGAAGGGCAACCGGCAGAAGGTCGCGATCGTCGCGGCGCTCGCCTCGGACGCGGAACTGCTGCTGCTCGACGAGCCCACGGCCGGCCTCGACCCGCTCATGGAGGTCGTGTTCCAGGACGTCGTCACCCAGGCGAAGGCGGCCGGCCGGACCGTGCTGCTCTCCAGCCACATCCTGGCCCAGGTGGAGAAGCTCTGCGACCGGGTGAGCATCGTGCGGCTCGGGAAGGTCGTGCAGTCCGGCACGCTCCAGGAGATGCGCCACCTCACCCGGACCACAGTCGAGGCGGAGACGGAGCGCCCGGCGACCGGACTGGAGGAGCTGACGGGCGTGCACGACGTGCGGCGCGACGACGGGCGGGTGCGCTTCGCCGTGGACGGCGCACAACTGGACGCGGCGATCCGGCGGCTCACCGAGTGCGGTATCCGCTCGCTGACCAGCCACCCGCCCACGCTGGAGGAGCTGATGCTCCGCCACTACGGCGACGTGGCGGACGGCGAGGAGGCCGGCGCGCTCCGGAGCGGGGTGGGCTCGTGACCGCCACCGTGGAGCGGACGGCCGCCGGCTCCGCGACCGGAACGGACGCGCGCGGAGGCGCGCTGGCCGGCACGGGCGTGCTGCTCCGGTTCGCCCTGCGGCGCGACCGCGTACGCCTGCCCGTCTGGATCGGGGCGCTGACCGCCGGAACGCTCGCCTCGCTGTCGAGCTTCGAGCAGACCTACTCGACCGCCGCGGACCGCACGGCCATCGCGAAGACGCTGGGAAGCCCGGCAGGGCTGGCGATGAGCGGCCCCGGGCACTACCTGGACGACTACGGTCTCGGCGCGATGATGGGCCATCAGATGCTCGGCTTCGTGGCCGTGCTGGTCGGGCTGATGACCGTGCTCACCGTCGCACGGCACACCCGGACGGAGGAGGAGACCGGCCGCGCCGAGCTGGTGCGGGCGGCCGTCGTGGGACGGCACGCGCACCTGACGGCGGCTCTCGGCACCGCGGCGCTGGCCTCCCTGGCGCTCGGCGGCCTGCTCGCGGCGGGCCTGGGCGCGAGCGGCGCCGAGGGCGTCGGGTGGCACGGCTCCCTGCTGTACGGGGCGGCACACGCGGCCGTCGGCATCGTCTTCGCCGGCGTCGCCGCGGTGACGGTGCAGGTCACGCAGCACTCCCGGGGCGCCTCCGGGATGGCCCTGGCCGCCATCGGCGCCGCGTACGCGCTGCGGGCCGCCGGCGACGTGGGCGGCGGCGCGCTGTCGTGGCTGTCGCCGATCGGATGGGCGCAGCGCACCTACGTCTTCGTCGACGACCGCTGGTGGCCGCTGCTGCTCTGCCTGCTGCTCGCCGCCGGTGCGGCCGCCGCCGGATACGTGCTCAGCACCCGGCGCGACCTCGGCGCCGGGCTCCGGGCCGCGCGGACCGGCCGCGGCTCCGCGTCCGGCCTGTTGACGCGTCCCGTCGGGTTCGCGCTGCGGCAGCAGCGCGGGCTGCTGTACGGCTTCGCGGCGGGCCTGTTCGTCCTCGGCGCCATGTACGGCTCGATCCTCGGCCAGGCCGAGGAGATGATCGAGGACCTCGCCGAGCTGAGGGAGGTCGTGCGGCAGGTCGGCGACGCCTCGCTCGCCGAGTCGTTCGCCGCGACGGTGATGATCGTGGTGGCGGTCGTCGCCTCCGTGCACGGGGTGATGGCGGCGCTGCGGCCGCGTGCCGAGGAGACCGCCGGGCGTGCCGAACCCCTGCTGGCCACCGGCCTGTCCCGGGCACGCTGGGTCGGCAGCCACGTCGCGGTGGCGACCGCGGGAGGTGTCGTCGTGCTGCTGGCCGCCGGGCTGGGCTTCGGCCTGCTGGGGGCCGCGAGCACGGGCGACGCGGACGTGGTGCCGGACCTGCTGGGCGCGGCACTGGCCTACGCGCCCGCGCTCTGGGTCACCGCCGGGGTCGGCGTCGCCCTCTTCGGCTGGGCGCCGCGCGCCACGGCCGCAGTGTGGATCGTGCCGGTGTACGCGTTCGTGGTCGGCTACCTGGGCCCGATCCTGGACCTCCCCGGCTGGCTCGCCGAGTTGTCACCCTTCGGCCACGTGCCGCGGGTGCCGGCGGAGAGCATGGACTGGGGAGCGGCGGCCGGGCTCACGGCGGTGGCGGCGGCCCTGGTCGCCTTCGGGATCGCCGGATTCCGCCGACGGGACCTGGAGACGAAGTAGCGGCGGCTCACGCAGCAGCCGCTACAGCGCGACGAGACCTGCGGCCGTCGGCCGGAAGCCGCAGGTCTCGAGGTAGAACCCCCGCAGGTGCTCCTCGAAGTCGACGTGCAGCCACCGGCACCCGGCGGCGCGGGCACCCCGCGCCGCCGTCGCGACCAACTCCGCGCCGACACCCCGGGAACGGCGGTGCGCGGCCACCACCGTGTCCAGCAGGAAGGCGTGAGTCCCGCCGTCCCAGGCGACGTTGACGAAACCGACCAGCGTGTCGCCCTCCCACGCGCAGACCCAGCCCAGACTGTGCCGCCGCACGCGGGCACCCCATGCGGTGGCGCCGGGAGGCCCCCCGAAGCCCTCGGCGTGCAGGGCGCGGAGCGCGCCGTCGTCGAACCCGCCCCGCCACGCGAACGTCGTCACCGGCACCTCCACGCCTCCGGTGCCGACCGTCGGTCCGCGCGAGCCGGCGTCCGCTCCCCGCGGTGCGGGCGGGTGACGGTGGGTTCGGTGGAGGCGTCCGGGGGCGGCACGCCCCGAAGCATGCGACCGCAGCGCCGACGCGGCAACCGAATTCTCCGGTCCCCGCTCCGTCCGTGGCCGCGATCGGACGCACGTACGGGTGGCCCGTGCAGGCTCACCCCCGTGGGGGGCACCCGAAGAGGCGCGCACCGGGTGCAGCGGGTCTGCCGTGCTGGTCGGATGGCCGTATGACTCCGCGCGCCCGTCCCCACCTCGCCGCAGCGGTCGCGGCATGCGCCGCGGTCGTCGCGCTCGCCGTGCCGCCCGCCGCCGCGAGCGAAGGGGGCGGAGCCCCCGGAACGCCGGACACCAGCCGTCCCCGGGACGCGGTCACGCTCACACCGGCGGCCGGCGACCCCGGCAGCACGGTGACCGTCCGGGCGCGGTGCGACGGGGACGTGGACCACGGAGGCGTGTTCTCCACGGCGTTCGCGGACGCGTCGGCGTTGCGGCCCGCTGCCGACGGGGGCGGTCTCGTCGCCGAGGCCCGGGTGAAGTCGGGTCTGCCGCCCGGCCGTTCGTACGTCGTCACCGCGAACTGCAGCGCCGCCGAGTCGCTGACCACCACCTTCGTCACGTCCGAGGGGCGCTCGCACCGCCACCTGGCCCGTGGGGGGAGCGGGGAGGAGGCGAACCAGGTCGACGGCGTCGCCCTCGCCTTCGGCGGCGGGCTGGCCGGGGCGGCGCTCGCGGGTTACCTGCTCACCGCCCGCCGGGCCGCGTCCCGGCGCCGGGCCCGCGCGGGGCGGCGGTGAACCGGTGACGACCCGGTACGAGCGGCTGTCCTCGCGCAGCCGCCGCCTCGAGGTGGTCTCGGTGGTCGCGGCCGTGGTCTTCACCGTGGTGACGTGCCGGTTCGTTCCCGGACTGCCCGCGGCGAACGCCGCGGTCCTGGCTGCGGACGCCGGCGCCGCGGAGTCCGGCCGGGCGGGCGGCGACCGGGCGCCTGTGGCGGACACCGGGGGCGGGGAGGTGTCAGGACGTCCGGCGCGTGCGGCGCCCGTACGGGTCGCCGTCCGCGGGACCGGCGTGGACGCGAGGATCGTGCCGGTCGAGGCGCGCGCCGGGGACGGCATCCCGGTCGCACCGCCCGACGACCCGATGCAGGTGGCCTGGGCGGCTGGACTTCCGGCGCCCGGTGAGAAGGGCGCGGCCGTGCTGGTCGGGCACCTCGACTCCGAGACCGGTCCGGCGGCGTTCGCCGGCCTCGGCGGGTTGCGCGCGGGCGCGCAGATCAGGGTGCTGCGGGCGGACGACCGGACGGTGCGGTACGAGGTGCACGCCGTGCAGCGGTACGGGGCGGCCGGGCCGCCGGGCGCACTCGCCGACGTGCCCGAGGACTCCGGTGGGCTGCTCCGCCTGGTCGCGGTCGGCGGCGCCTGGACGGAACCCGTCGTCGACGACACGAGCGTCGTCGCGTTCGCCCACGCCCGCTGAGCACGCCGCCCGGCCGGCGTGGCGTGGCGGCGGGGTCAGCGGTGCGTGCGGGACATACGGGTCTCCTGCGCGCGGGTGAGGCGGAGGACGACGAGGATGGCGAGGATCGTCGCGGGCACCAGCAGCAGGTCGGTGACGATGCCCCAGACCAGCCAGCCGCGCGCCTCCAGCGCGGTGCTCGCGTCGTGCCACTCCTGCCAGCCGAGCAGGGAGCCGATGAGGGAGCTGGTCAGCCACATCGTCCACCAGCCGTTGAGCAGCCCCGTACGGCGCGGCGCGGCGCCGTTCCAGGCGGGCCGGCCCGGCGTGGGCGGAGCGCCGGCGGACCAGATGTCGTCGGCGATCTGCTTGGGGATCCACAGGTTGGCGACGGGGAGGAACCAGCCGCCGATCGCCATGCCGGGGCCGTACCGCATGCCGCCGGGGCGGAACGCCTCGGCGTTCAGCCGCACCCGCCAGAACCACATCAGCCACAGGGTGATCAGCGGGAGGGCGACGAGGAACGCGAGGACGTCCAGCGTGACGGACCACGCCTTGAGGCTGTCGTAGTCGGGGACGAGGGTCGGCTCCCAGGAGTCGGCGTAGTCGCTGAAGGTGCCGTAGGCGGCGAAGTTGAACAGCAGGTCGAACACCGTCCAGGCCAGCACGGCGGCGAGCAGGCTCCAGGTGGCCGTGGCCAGGCCGCGCGGGGAGCGCGGAGGTCCGGGCGGCGCCGCGCCGGCGCGCTGCTGCCCGGCCGCGGGCCGGGGTCCGGGCCCGACCGGTCCCGGACCGTACGGGGAGGTGGTGCGGTAGCCGGTGTGGTGCGGGCCGGGAGGGGGCGTCGGCCCGGGGCTCCACGGCCGGGGCTGCGGGTAGCCGTACGGTCCCGGCGTCGCCGATGCGGCCGGCCCGGGCGGCGTGCCCGGCACGCCGTAGGCGGACGGACCCGGCCGGTAGGGGCCCGGTGGCGGGGTGCCCGGGGGCGGAGTGCCCGTACCGGCGCCCGCACCCGCACCCGCGCCCGTCGCCGTTCCCGCGGACGACGCCGGGGCGCGGACCGCCGCAGCCGCCTCCGGGTCCTCGCTGTCCAGCAACTGCACGGCGTGACGCCCGAGCTGGGCGAGGACCTCGCCCGGCAGCCAGGTGCCGGAGAGTTCGTCGCCCGCCCAGCCGGCCAGCGTCTCGAGGCTGGGGCGCTGCGCCGGGTCCTTGGCCAGGCAGGCCGTGACAAGGTCGCGCAGGCGGCCCTCGATGCCGGTGAGGTCCGCCTCCTCCTCGGCGATGCGGAACATCAGTGCGTGGATGCCGGAATCGGCGGTACCGAACGGCATCCGGCCGGTCGCCGCGTACGCCAGTACCGCACCGAGGCAGAACACGTCGCAGGCGGCCGTGACGGGCGTGCCGCGCACCTGCTCCGGGGACATGAACCCGGGAGAGCCGATCACCGCGCCGGTGCTGGTGAGACCGTCGGAGGACTGGAGCGCGGCGTCGACGGCGCGGGCGATGCCGAAGTCGATGACGCGCGGGCCGTCGAAGGTGATGAGGACGTTGGACGGTTTGAGGTCGCGGTGCACCAGGCCGGCGGCGTGGATGGCGGTCAGCGCCCGGATCAGGCCGGAGGCCAGCGCGAGGGCGGACGGCTCGGGGAGCGGGCCGTAGTCGTGGTCCACCACCTGGGCGAGGGAGGGACCGGCGATGTAGCCGGTGGCGACCCAGGGCTCGGCGGCCTCGGTGTCGGCGTCCAGCACCGGCGCGGTCCACTCGCCGCCGACCCGCCGGGCGGCGGCGATCTCCAGGGCGAAGCGGCGGCGGAAGTCCGGCTGCCGGGCGAGTTCCGCCTTGACGGCCTTCACCGCCACCGTCCGGCCCCGTTCGGAACGGGCCAGGTAGACGCGGCCCATGCCGCCCTCGCCCAGTCTGCCCAGCAGGCGGTAGCCGCCTATCCAGCGAGGGTCGTGGCTGCCCAGCCCCTCCATGCGTCCTCCCCCGTGTCGTGCCGTGCCGTGCTGTGCGGCAGTCAACCGTCACCGAGGATAGAGGGGTTCGCCCGGTCCGAGGCGGGCCGGGCGGAGACCCGAGTCGTTACCGTTACCGGCCGCGCCGGGCGCCCCGGACCGGCTGCGGGGTGTCCGGCGCGGACTCCAGGGCGTCCAGTGCGCCGGTGAGGCGCCGCAGCGCGTCCAGCGCCCGCGCGAACTCCTCCTGGCCGCCCAGCTGTTCGGCGAGCCGGTGGGCGAAGTCGGCGTGCTGCGGGGCGATGCGGCGTACGGCGGCGAGCCCGTCGGCGGTGGGGGCGAGCAGCTTGGCCCTGCGGTGCGCCGGGTTGGGGCGGTACTCGGCGAGGCCGCGGTCGACCAGCAGGTCGGCGACCCGCTGCACGCTCTGCCGGGTGATGCCCATGGTGCGGGCGACGCCCGCGACGGGCAGCGGCTCGTGCAGGACGGCGCCGAGCACCTGCCACCAGGCGGCGGTGAGCCCCGCGGGACGGGCCAGCTTCTCGGCGATGGTGAGGAACTGCCCGTTGAGGTGGAACACGGTGAGTGCCGTGCCGCTCAGCAGGTCCGGGGGCGCCGCCGCGTCCCCGGTGACAGCCGGCCCCGTGCCCACCGGCCCGGTGCCCGCGGCGCTCACCCCTGGGCCGCCGCGAACACCGGGTAGGCCGCGGCGTCGGAGTCGTGGAACAGCCGGTACCAGGCGTCCAGCACCTCCGGCGGGAAGGTGCCGAGGCGTCCGAAGATCTCGCGGGCGAACGCCACGGGGTCGGTGGGTCCGGCGGTGATCAGGTCGCCGTCGGTGACCGCGTCCGCCTCGCGGTACCGGTCGCCCCCGCGGTAGCCGCTCGCCGCCAGGTACTCGGCGGCGGCGCTGGTGTGGTCGCGGTCGTCCAGCAGTCCCTCGGCGGCGAGCCCGAAGGTGGCGCCGCAGATCGCCGCCACCGGCACGCCCGCGTCGAGGAAGGTGCGCGCGGTGCGGGCGAACGGGGCGAGCGCGTCGCCGAACCAGAGGTCCGCGCCGGGGAGGACGAGCAGTGCGCTGTCCGCCGGGTCGAGGTCGGCCAGCACCATGTCGGGCTGCACGCGCAGTCCGGCCTTGGTGGTGACCGGGCCGGGAGTGAGGCCGACGGTGGTCACGCCGCCGGGCAGATGCGCCGCGACGTGGCCGTACTCGTAGTCGGCGAGGGTGTCGTAGACGGCGAGGTGGAAGCTCATGGTGGTACTCCCTTCGATGACAAGAGGCTGTCATGAAGACAGCATGCTGTCAATGCCGGGGCGTCCGGTCGGCCGACGTGCTGTGGCACTCGGCCCGATCCGCGTGACGACGGACCGCGCGGCTCGGTGAACGCGTCGACGGAAACGGGTGGCCGGGCGGCACAACGGGCCACGCGTCGCCCTCGTCCACACCGGCCAGATCGACGACCCCCTGGAGGACGTGCTCGAACACGCCTGGCTGGTCCACCCCCGGCGCTGACGGCCGACCCCGCCGGACGCCGCCACCCCGCCGCGACGGTGCGCACCGTGTCCGTGCGGGTGCCCGGTGTGAGCACCCCCAGGTGTCAGGTCGATGGGGAACCCCACATTCCGTCGCGCACCCGCGACGCGTGCCGGGAGCGGTCCTTACCCTGTGGGGGCCGACCGAGAGGTGAGATACGCATGACCAGTCAGGACTCCACGCCTGCGGCCTTCGCCGTGCCCGGGGACAAGGACGCCGTCAAGGCGGCCGACCGTGCCCACGTCTTCCACTCCTGGTCCGCCCAGGGGCGCATCGACCCCCTCGCGGTCGCCGGTGCCGAGGGTGCGTACTTCTGGGACTACGACGGGAACCGCTACCTCGACTTCTCCTCCCAGCTGGTCAACACCAACATCGGCCACCAGCACCCCAAGGTCGTCGCCGCCATCCAGGAGCAGGCCGGCCGGCTGTGCACCCTCGCACCCGGCTTCGCCGTCGACGTCCGCTCGGAGGCGGCCCGGCTCATCGCCGCCCGCACCCCCGGCGACCTGGACCGGATCTTCTTCACCAACGGCGGCGCCGAGGCGATCGAGAACGCCGTGCGCATGGCCCGGGTGCACACCGGGCGCCCCAAGGTGATGGCCGCCTACCGCTCGTACCACGGCGCCACGGCAGCCGCCATCAACCTCACCGGCGAACCGCGCCGCTGGGCCTCCGACACCGGCACCGCCGGCGTCGTCCGCTTCTTCGGCCCGCACCTCTACCGCTCCCACTTCCACGCCACCACCGAGGCCGAGGAGTGCGCCCGCGCCCTGGAGCACCTGGAGCAGACCATCCTCTTCGAGGGGCCGCACACCCTCGCCGCCGTGGTGCTGGAGACCATCGTCGGCACCGCCGGCGTGCTGATGCCGCCCGAGGGCTACCTGGCCGGCGTCCGCGAGATCTGCGACCGGCACGGCATCCTGCTCGTGCTGGACGAGGTGATGGCCGGCTTCGGCCGCACCGGCACCTGGTTCGCGGCCGACCTGTACGACGTCGTGCCCGACCTGCTGACCTTCGCCAAGGGGGTCAACTCCGGCTACGTGCCACTGGGCGGCGTGGCCATCTCCCAGGCGGTGGCCGCCACGTTCGACGACCGCCCCTACCCCGGCGGCCTCACCTACTCCGGTCACCCCCTCGCCTGCGCCTCCGCGGTCGCGACGCTCAACGCGATGGCCGAGGAGGGCATCGTGGAGAACGCCGCGCGCATCGGCGAGGACGTCCTCGGCCCCGGCCTGCGGGAGATCGCCGCACGTCACCCGTCGGTCGGCGAGGTGCGCGGCACCGGGGTCTTCTGGGCGCTGGACCTGGTCCGCGACCGGGAGACCCGCGAACCGCTGGTGCCCTACAACGCGTCCGGCGACGCCGCGAAGCCGATGAACGACTTCGCGGCCGCCTGCAAGACGCGCGGCCTGTGGCCCTTCGTCAACATGAACCGCACCCATGTGGTGCCGCCGTGCACCGTCACCGAGTCGGAGGCCAAGGAAGGGCTGGCCGTGCTGGACGAGGCCCTGTCCGCCGCCGACGCCCACACCACCGATGCGGGGCACGTGCGGTGATACGGCGCAGCACCCTGCGGGCGCAGGTCGCCACCGCCCTCCGGGACGAGATCCTCGCCGGCCGGCTGCCGACCGGGAGGGACTTCACCGTCAAGGAGATCGCCGACCAGTACGGCGTCTCCGCGACCCCCGTACGGGAGGCGCTGGTCGACCTCGCCGCGCAGGGTCTGCTCGACATGGAGCAGCACCGCGGTTTCCGCGTGCACGAGTTCTCGCCGGCGGACTTCCGCGCCATGATCGACGCCCGCTCGCTGGTCATGGAGGGCGTCTTCCGCTGGATACGGCAGCGCGGCGGCACCGTCGAGCTGCCCGACCGGGACACGCTTCAGTCGGTGCGGCGGCGCGCCGTCGCCGCCGAACGCGCCGCGCTCCTCGGCGACCTGGACATCCTCATCGGCTACGACCTGCGGTACTGGCGCGAGTTGGGCGGCGTGGTGCACAACCCCTACGTGCGCGACTTCCTGGACCGCGTCCGTGTGCAGTGCTGGGCCTTCGCGGTGCCGGTGCTGCGGCGCGAGGAGAAGCTGGCCGGGCGCCTGTGGGCGGGGCACTGCACGCTGCTGGACGCGGTGGAGAAGCTGGACCTGGACGGGGCACAACGTCTCCTCACCGAGTACAACGCGCACGCGCTGACGCTGGTCGACGGCCCCTGACCGGGCCGCCTCCGCGCGGCGGGCGGACGCCGTTCGTACCGAGGGGATCTTCTGCACCGGCGCCCCCCGGTCTACCCTGAGGCCGTCGGCCGCCCCCAACCCGCGGAGCGAATCCCTTGGCCTGTGACCTGTGGCTCGTCCCCCTCGTCGACGTGCTGTGCCACAGCCCCGACAATCCCTTCGCGGAGGAGATCGCGACCTACGACCGGGCGCTCGCCGCGTCCGGCCTGCCGCCCGTCCCCGTGTACGGGTACGTACCGGGGCTGTCCGGCGACGTCGCCCCCGTCGCCGGCTTCGACTACGACGCACTGCACCTGCTGCGCCGCGCGCATCTCCTCCAGCTGTGCAACCTGGAGGTCACCCCGGTCGACGCCCTCGGCGGCGACTACGAGCAGCTGCTGGAGATGTTCGAGCAGACCGCGCAGCACTCCCACCTGGTCTGGCACTACGACCACGCGGGCGCGTACGTGCCGGTGGACTTCCCGGCGCCGCTCGCCACGGACGAACTCCTCGAGGGCGGCGGCCCGCTGGGCTCCAGCCAGGGGCTGCTGCGCGAACTGGAGGCGGTCGCCCCCTTCGTGGGCATCGACCCGCACAACCCGCCGCCGCCACCCGAGGCGCCCACCCGGCCGACCGAGCTGGAGGAGCCCGCCGTGGCCCCCGCGTACGGCGAGGGCCCGTTCGCCCGGGAGCAGCACGTGTGGCTCGGGCTGCACCAGGCCGCGACGCGCAGCCTCGCCCAGGGCTCGATGATCATTTTCAGCTGACGCTCCCGTCCCCGTCCGGCTACCGGACGGCCGGGTGTTCTTACCGGGACGTCCCGGACAGGCCCCAGGTGTATTGCTCATGGGCAATACACCTGGGACGTGCCGGTAGTCCTCTTCGAGTGAGGGCGCGCCCAGTGCGCAGACCGCGTCGCAGGCCGCGAAGCGGCGCTCCCGCCAGGCATCGCTCACGTAGCGGCCGACATCGGGCCTGGGGTCGGGCATTGGTCTCGGGTATGGCCACCTCCAGCGTTCCGGTTCTGTGATGCGAACGTACTGCGGTGGGTACGGCTGTATCACCAAAGGGTTTCGTGGAGCCGCAGCAGGAACGACGAGCGGAGAACCGGCCGATGCCCAGGCGCGTAGACCACGCAGAACGGCGCACCGAGATCGCCGGGGGCCCTGATCCGGGTCGCCGCACGGCGCGGGCTGCATGCCGTCGGCATGCGTGATGTGGCAGCGGAGGCGAGCGTATCGCTGCGGCTGGTGCAGTACTACTTCCAGACCAAGGAAAGGTTGCTGCTTTTCGGGCTCGAGCTTCTGGCGGAGAGATTCGGGGAACGGGTCTCCGCCCAGATACGGGCCGTCGGCAACAGTCCAGGTCCGCGCGCAATCGTCGAGGCGCTGCTGATGGCGGCGCTGCCGACGGACGACGAGAGCCGCACCTTCCGCGGCCTCTACACCTCATACGCAGTTCCGGCCGTGAACGACCCGGCGCTCGCGGCCCAGCCCTTCATCAAGAACCCTGATGCCGCCGAAGATGCCCTGACCGAGCTCGTCCGGCAGGCGCAAGAAGCGGCACTACTCGAGTCCGGGGTGGACTCACGGTTGGAGGCAGCCGGCCTGCCTGCCATGTCTGCGGCACTCGGCACGAGTATCCTCGTCGGTCAGCGCAGCCCGGAGTCCGCGACCGCGGTCCTGGACCACCACCTCAGCCGAATCTTCCGCACCGGTAAGGCGGTTCTGACGTGAGTGACCGGAGCCCAGCAGCCGTCGAGCTGCAGACCGCCCGGCTGTTCCTGAGACGTCCGAACGCGACCGATGTCGACGCGATCTTCGCCGTCCACCGCGATCCCGAGACCTGTACACACAACCCGTCCGATGCGCTTGCCCGGTTCGAGGAAGCAGAGGCGCTCTACCAGCGTTGGGACAACCAGTGGCAGCAGCACGGATATGGGTACTGGGTTGTCCGGCATCACGGCTCCGCCCAGCAGCTCGGATTCTGCGGAATCAAGCCCATGGAACTGCACGGGGCCCCGGTGCTGAATCTTTTCTACCGTTTCGCCACCTCCGCCTGGGGTCAAGGCTTCGCCGGTGAAGCCACGGCCGCGGTTGCCACCTGGGCATCCATTCGCCTGCCCGAACTCCCGCTCATCGCCCGCGTTCGACCAGCCAACGTTGCTTCTCAGCGCGTGGCGATACGCGCGGGGCTCAGCCGAGCACAGCATCTCGACACCGAGGGATACGACGGATTCGACTGGATCTACATGGCGCAGGACGCGAACAGGGCCACAAACGGGCGCGATCACACACCAGGACTTCGAGGGACAAACCAAGCTCCCTAGACGATGGCCGCCACATACCCCTGCCGAACCGATCTCACTGCCAAGGCGCAGCCATCACGGAAGCGCGGTCACAACCTCTTATCGGTTGGCCAGTGTGAGCACGGAGGGCGCTCGGCAGTAGGCCGTGGTCCGGGACCTCGGGCGGTGCGCCGGAAGATCCGCCGGACAGGACTAGCCGCGGGCCCTCCCGGCACGGCACCATCTGCGGGTCGGCGCGGCCTGCGCCGGCGCCTGTGCAGGTGTCAGGAGGGCAAGTGAGACGAACCGCATCGGTGGCCGTCGCCTTGGCGGCGATGGCATCGGGCCTGGTCTCGGCAGTGCCGGCGACAGCCGCCGCGGGATCACCCGCCGCCGCGTCGTCCGTGGGCTGGACGGACTGCGGTACCGCGAACAACCCGACCATGCAGTGCGCGACGGTCGACGTGCCGCTGGACCACGCCCGTCCCGAGGGCCGGCAGATCCAGATCGCCGTCAACCGCATCCCGGCCACCGCCGAGGAGAAGCAGGGACCGCTGCTGGTCAACCCGGGCGGCCCCGGAGGCAGCGGCCTCGGCCTCGCCGGCTACGTCGCCCGCTCGCTGCCCGCCGACGTGGCCGCGCAGTACGACGTCATCGGCTTCGACCCGCGCGGCGTCGGCAAGAGCGAACCCGCGCTGGAGTGCAAGCCCGGCTACTTCGACGCCACCCGCCCGGACTCCGTGCCGCACGACTTCCGCACCTTCGCGGAGAACATCTCGCGCGCCGCGTCCTTCGCCGTCGACTGCGGCATCCGCCACGAGGGCGTGCTGAAGCACATCAACACCCGCAACACCGCCCGCGACATGGACGTCATCCGCGCCGCACTGGGCGCGGAGCAGATCAACTTCTTCGGGTACTCGTACGGCACCTACCTGGGCTCCGTGTACGCCGAGCTCTTCCCGGAGCGGGTGCGCCGGATGGTCCTCGACAGCATCGTCGACCCGACGAAGGTCTGGTACGAGGCCAACATCAGCCAGAACTACGCCTTCGACGAGCGCTTCAAGGCGTTCACGGCCTGGATCGCCGAGCACGACGCGACGTACGGACTCGGCACCGACGCGGAGAAGGTCGAGGCCCGCTGGTACGAGATGCGCACCGCCATGCGGGACGAGCCGGCCAAGGGCGTCGTCGGACCGGCCGAGTTGGAGGAGTCCTTCCTGCCCGGCGGCTACTACAACGGCTACTGGCCCGCCATGGCCGAGGCGTTCGCCGCCTACGTCCACGAGGGCGACGAGCAGGCGCTGCTCGACCTGTACGACGACTACGGCAAGGTCACCGGGACGAACGGCTACAGCGTCTACACGGCCGTCGAGTGCCGTGACGCGAAGTGGCCGCGCGACTGGGGCACCTGGTACGAGGACGCCCGAGAGACGTACCGCAAGGCGCCGTTCCTGACCTGGTCCAACACCTGGTACAACGCGCCGTGCGCGTTCTGGCCCACCCGGCAGCCGGAGGCCACGGACGTCCGCAACGACGACATCCCGCCGGTGCTGCTCTTCCAGGCCACCGACGACGCGGCCACCCCGTACGCAGGCGGCGTGAAGATGCACAGGCTGCTCGACGACTCCCGCCTCGTGGTCGAGGAGGACGGCGGCAACCACGGCATCACGTTCGGCGGCAACGCCTGCCTGGACCGGTACCTGACGGAGTACCTGGCCGACGGCACGCTGCCGGACGCGCGCCGCGGGGTGGACGCGACCTGCGACGCCCTCCCGGAGCCGGAGCCCGCCGGCGCCGCCTCCGCGGAGAAGGGCGAGCGGAACGCGCCGTCCGCGGACCGCGCCGACGGCGCGGAACTGCACCGGCTGCTGGGGGCGCGCCCCTGACCGGCTGAGCCGGAGCACCGCAGACGACGGGGCCCGTCCGCCACTCGGCGAGCGGGCCCCGTCCGCGTGCCGGGCCGTCGGGGTGTCACCCTCGTCGCGTCCCGCAGGGCGTGGCACGGTCACCCGTTCGGCATTACAGTGTGCGTTCGCTCGATGACAGAAGCGGAATCGGGCAATCCACATCCACGCAGGCAAGGCAACGAGGGGGCACACATGGGGAACAGCGGAAACCGGCGCAGAGCTGCCGTCGCCCTGCTGACGGCGGTGCTGGCGGGGGCGTCGGTCCTGACCGGTACGACGGCGACGGCCGCCGTGCCCGGGCCGGGCGCGGGCGCCGCGGCGGCCGACTACCAGTGCGGCGACAACCAGGAGTACACCGGCACGCCCCCGTGGCGGAAGGTGGAGATCAGCTACTACAACTGCGGGGACTCGACGGTGTACCGGCGCCTCCGCGGCGAGCGCTACCCGGACGTCCCGTACCCCTGCCTGAGCGTCTCGGCGGGCCAGGTCCGCACGTTCGGCTCCTTCAACCCGATGTACGGCGTGCCCTCCGGTACGGAGCCCTGCCGGCCCTGACGCCCACCGGGCGGGTGCGGAGGAGTCGCCTCCTCCGCACCCGCCCGGCCGTCGCCTTCCGTCAGGGGCGCCGTCCTCGTCCCGCCAGGGCCGGTGGACGGGCTTCGCCCGCGCACCTCCGAGTGCCGGACGAGCAGGCAGGGTTGCCGTCTGCCGCTGTTTGCCGTCTGCCGCCGTCCGCCGACGGCACGGCGCCGGTCGCACCGGCCTGCCCCTCGACTGCGGCCCGCCGCGGGCGGTCAGCGGTCCGGGGGACGCTGGCGGGGCATGTTGGGGCGGAGACTCGGGTGCGGAAGGCGTCCGCCGGCCGGACCCGCCGGGCCGTCCGCCCGGGGAGCGGCGGCCCCGCCGAACACCCCGGCGGCCCCCTTCGTCTGCACCCGCAGCGGCGTCGTCGTCGCGCGGAACTCGACCATCCAGTCCGCCGTCTCGGCCCGCACCAGTTCCGTGACGTCCTCGGTGAAGCCCCGCAGCACGGACAGGCAGCGTTCGGCCGCCTCCGCCGCGGTGCCCTCAGTGGGCCCGAGCACCTCGCGGATGGACTCCGACGCCCAGTCGTACTGCAGCGCCTCCAGGCGCCGTTGCACCGCCTGCGCCGTCGCGACGTCGCGCATCCATCCCGAGGTGAGGCCGAACCAGCGGTCGCAGCCCGCGCACACCGCGGCCCCCAGCAGCGCGACGAAGCCCCACGCCGTCAACGGCGCGTCGAACGCCCCGGTGAGCTGCAGCAGCGGCAGGACGGCGCCCGCACCCACTCCGGCGGCGGTGCCCGCGCGCAGCGTGCGCGCGACGCGGCGCTTCCAGCGGCGGTCGGACAGGTACCACTCGACCATGTCGAGGGCGCCTTGTTCCACCCACTGGTAGAGCTCCTCCAGGCGTTCCGCCGGCTCGCCCCAGTCGCCCAGCGGGAACGCGCGGCTCAGCAGGTCCCCCCGGCCGCTGCGTCGCGGCTTCCCGTTGCGCGAAGCGCCCTCCGGCCGCTTCTCCGGCTGACTCACCCGCCACTCCCTACGACAGCCCCCACACCGGCCACTTCCACCCCCTTCATACCGCCGGAAGAGGGATCCGCGGGGGCTTTCGCCGTCTTCCCGTCCCGAAGTGGGCAGTTGAGAGACCGGAGACCCCCCGCACGCATCACTCGAAAGGGTGACCAGTGAGGAGCCGGTACGCCTCCGCGTACTTGGCGCGGGTCCGCGTGACGACCTCCGCCGGGAGCTCCGGGGGCGGCTCCTCGCCGTGCCGGTCCCAGCCCGACTCGGGCCCGGACAGCCAGTCCCGCACGTACTGCTTGTCGAACGACGGCTGCGGGCGACCCGGCTGCCAGGTGTCGGCGGGCCAGAAGCGCGAGGAGTCGGGGGTCAGCGCCTCGTCGGCGAGGACGAGCTCCTGCTCGCCGTCCGGGCCCTCCGCGAAGCCGAACTCGAACTTCGTGTCCGCGAGCACGATGCCGCGCTCCCGCGCGATGTCGCGGGCGCGCGCGTAGACGGCCAGGGTGGTCTGCCGCAGCTGCGCCGCGGTCTCCACGCCGACGCGGCGGGCGACCTCCTCGTAGCTGACGTTCTCGTCGTGCTCGCCGACCTCGGCCTTGGTCGCCGGGGTGAAGATCGCGGCGGGCAGTTCGGAGGCGTCCTGAAGGCCCTCCGGCAGCGCCAGTCCGCAGACCGTGCGGGTCTTCTCGTACTCCAGAAGGCCGGAGCCGGCCAGGTAGCCGCGTGCCACGCACTCCACGGGCACCATGCGCAGCGAGCGGCACACCAGGGTGCGCCCCTCCCAGTCGGCGGGTGCGCCGTCCGGCAGGTCGGAGGACAGCACGTGGTGCGGCACCAGGTCGGTGAGGTTCTCGAACCACCACAGGGAGAGCTGGGTGAGGATGCGGCCCTTGTCCGGGATCGGGGTCGGCAGGACCCAGTCGTAGGCCGAGATCCGGTCGCTGGCGACCATCACCAGGTCGCCCGCCTCGTTCCGGTACAGGTCGCGCACCTTGCCGGTGTGCAGGTGCACCAGCCCGGGCACCTGCACGGGTTCGGGCTTGTGGACGAATCCGGACACGGTCTCTCCTGTGGTCGCGTGCTGCCGGGAACGCCCGGGCCTCGGCCGCCCGGCTCCGGCGGTGCTGGTCCGATTGTCCTGTACGCGGCCCGTCCCGGCCCGCCCGGGGTCGTGCCCGCCGCCCGGGTGAGGGCGGGAGGCCGGGAGACCGTGTGGGCCGACGAGGAGCGGGCGGGGCGGCGTCAGTGGCGTCGGCAGATCCGGTCGAGCAGGTTGGCCGTCGCGCGCTGGACCCGCTGGTCGACGTGGCCGGGCCGGTCCAGCGCCGGCGACCAGGCGAACGTCCCGGAGGCGAAGACGAGCGCGCCGCTCGGCGCCCGGTACAGCGAGGTCTCCTGGTGGCGCCGGGCGCCGGAGGCGTCCTGGTAGGGGGAGTGCGCCAGCAGGATGCGCTCGGTGTGCCCCGGCAGCGGGGTGCGCGGGAAGTAGCGGTCGGCCTCGCCGGCCACCAGACCCGGCAGCTCGTCCCCCTCGGCGACGCCCGTGGCCTGCCACAGCCAGTGGCCGGTGTTCCGCACCACCAGCGGGTGCGGCTGCGGCACCTGCCCCGCGTACTGCACGCCCAGCAACTGCTGCTCCGGTTCGCCCTGTTCGCGCCACAACAGCGCACGGCCGCCGCCCTGCCGCTTGCGGCAGGTCAGCAGGCGGTCTTCGGCGTCACCCGGCAGCGCCTGCAACTCGACCCGCCAGTACATGGTGTTGGCGGACAGGAACACCAGCGACGTGCCCGCGTCCCGGGCCCGTTCCGCGGCGCGCCGCATCGGCACCGACCAGTACTCGTCGTGGCCGGGGAAGACCAGGCCGCGGTACCGGGTCGGATCGACCCGGCCGGAGTGCAGGTCGCGCGTGTCCGCGTAGGCCAGGTCGTAGCCGTAGCGCTCCGCCCAGCGGATGAAGTCGTAGGCGTGCCCCACGTGCAGCGGCAGACCCGCTCCCGCGTACGGCCGGTCGAACGACACGGTGACCGCCGCGTCCTCCTCGCCCAGCAGCCGGCCCTTCTCGTCCCACGCGTGGTAGAGGCTCGCGCCCGTGCGGCCGTCCTCGGGGAAGAGGTTGTACGCCTGCCAGGTGACGTCCGGCATGAGCAGCAGGAGGTCCGCGGGGTCGCGGTCCCGCACGGTGAACGGGATGTGCGAGCGGTGGCCGTCCGCGGTGGTCAGCACGGCGACGTGGGCGCCCGTCGACCAGTAGTCCGGGATCTGCAGCCGCCAGGACAGCCACCAGTGGTGGCAGGACGCCGTACGGTCCGCGACCAGCGGCTCGGGCTGCACGATGCCGGACAGGCGGGGGCTGGTGGTGATCTTGGTGGCGCCCTCGCCGCCGTAGTGCCCGATCCGGTAGACGTCCACGGAGAACGGCTGCGGCGGGCTGACCGTGACCCGGAAGTCGATCGACTCGCCCGGCGCGACGCCGCCGCCGGACGACGCGAAGCCCTTGATCTGGCAGTGCACGTCGTCGGCCGTACGCGGACCGCCGTGATGCGCGCGCCGTCCGCGGGCCGCCTGCCGCTCGCGCTGCACGGGGAGGATGCCGGACTGGTCGACGTCCACGTACCAGGGGACGACCTGCCCGTCGTCGAAGTAGTTCTCGCTGCCGCGCAGCCAGGGCAGCGGGCCCTGGGCGAACGGATCGGTCACCGCGTGTGCGAGCGCCCCCGACTCCCAACGCCTGATCTGCTCGGTCCTCACGCTTTCGCACCCCTCCCGGACGGTTCGTCCCCCGGTTCACAGGGCCAGCACATCACATGGAGCGAGGATTCGGTCACCGTTCGTCGCGATTCCTCGCGAGGGGCCCTGCCGCGCCCGGGGACGGGCACCGCCGCCCCGGGGCAGCCGCTACACCAGGCGGACAGGCTTGTCGGCGCGGATGCCGCGCGCCGTCAGCCAGTCGCGCAGCGGGCCGGGGTCGCCGTCCTCGACGAGGTCCAGCACGGGTCCCGCCAGGTCGGTCGCCCGCTCGCCGTCGACGAGCAGGGCGGGCCCGTCCAGCCAGTCGAGGCCCGGTGTCGCGCCCGCGGTGTCCACGGCGGCGCAGCACACCGCCGCCGTCACGTGCTCGGCCATCAGCTCCCGCCCGGAGCGCGGCGGCCGCAGCGGCAGCCCCATCGGCGAGGGCTGCCCGGCTCCCGGCAGCACCGGCTCGTCCAGCCCGGGGGCCGTCGGGCAGGCGTCCTGCGCGGCCTCGGCCCGCGCGACGTCGGCGCTGATCCGGGCCGCGACGGCGTCCGTGCCGCCGGCCGCGAGACGCTCCAGTATCCGGCCCACCGCCGCCTCCGTGTACGAGACGGGCGGTGCCGCCGCACCCCCGGCGCCGGACGGTGCCCGTGCCGCCCCGTCCGTTTCCGCGGGCGGCGTGTGCTCGGCGGCTCGCGCCCGGCCGTCCGGCTCCGTCGCGTCGAGGGCGGCGAACAGGCGGGCCGCCTCGCCCCGCCAGATCCGGTCGACGACCTCCTCCGGGTAGTCCGTCCAGTCCACGGGCGCCCACCCGGAGCCCTCCCCGCGCGGCTCGCCGTGGAAGAGCCGCGCGGCCAGCAGCGAGACCGAGGCGTCGACCGCGCCCGGCTCCTCCAGCAGATCGCACGCCGGACGCTCGCCCAGGCGCGAGGCGAAGCCGTCCGCCAGGCGGTCCCGGCGGGACAGCTCGGTGAGGGCCGCCACCACACCGGCGTCGAGCCGGGACGGCCAGCGGCCGGTGCGCCAGGCGGGCAGCGCCACCCGGGTCAGCAGCCGGTCCCAGCCCGCGTAGGCCAGACCGACCTGCTCCTGCGCGGTGGTGCGCAGCGCACGGTCCACGTGCTGTGCGCGGTCCGCGGCGGCGGCCGCCACCCCGCGCTCCATCTCCGCGGCGTGCGGCCCGCAGGCGCGCAGCAGCACCCGGGCGACCAGCCCGGTGAGCCGCAGCACCGCCCGCCACGCCGGATTCGGCCCCGGACCGGCGTCGCGCCGGCGGCCGGCGCGGGCGCGGTCCGCGACGGCGACCGCCGCGTCCAGGCCGCGCACGCAGCGGCGCGCGGCGGCTATGTCCGGATGGGCGGACGGGCCGGTGCCCGCGACGACGGGGGCCAGCAGGGCGCGCAGCTCCGCCACCCGCATCCACCACAGGAACGGCGAGCCGATCACCAGTACCGGCGGCGCCTGAGAACGGCGCCGCCGCAGCCATCGCACCGGTGCGCCGCCCGGCATCCTCCGCTCCTGCGCCGGGTGCGTACGGTCCTCCAGCCAGCTGTCGCAGTCCGGGGTGAGTGCGAGGGCGGACGGCACGGGCACGTCGAGCCGGTCGGCGAGTTCGCGCACCAGCACGTACAGGTCCGGGGCCTGCGCGCGGGTCACCGGCACGGTCGGACTGGTCGCCGGCCGGGCGCGGGCGATCACGGCGGCGACCCCGCCCGCGACGGCGAGCGCCAGCACGGCGGCGGCCGTCACGGCCCAGGTGGCCGGCGCCCAGCCCGGGCCGGCCAGGCCCGTGCTCGCGGCGACGTGCAGGATCACCGCAGCGCCCCCCGGCAGCAGGGCCGCCGCCAGCGCGGTGCCGCGGATGCGGAGCACCGCGAGGGCGTGATCCCTCGCGGACGGCGCATGGGGCGCCGTGGGCGCCTTGCGCGCCGAGTGCGCCGAGTGCGGAGCCGGCACTGACCGCTCACCCCCGAAGACGTAGGAGGACATTCATGACGTGACGCGACGAACGACGACGTGGCGGACGGAGCCTGTCGTATGCCCCCACTGTGGCACCACGCACCGACGACGCAATGCGCGGTGGGCCAGTCGGGGACCGCCCCGCGCGGCCGTACGCGGCTTGCCGGGAACCCTAGTTGGGGGCCGTGCGAGCGTCAGCCGCTCGGCCGGGCCGTCACTCGATGGAATGGCTTTGCCCAACGGTGTTGCGCCCGGGCTCCTGATACGGGCGCCCCATTCGTCCCTTCTGGCCCAGGTGCCACGAGGGTGGGCCGGCGCTGGGCGGCAGGCACGTCAGGCGGCCGCCGACGGGTCGCGGGACGTTGAGGCCGGAGCGGCGGCGGTGTGGCCCGACCGGTCTCCGCCGGGTGCGGTGCCGCCGTCGCCGCGGAGCGGTGGGTGCGCGTGCGTCGTTCCTCCCGGCTGCGCGCTCCCTGTCGCCGGACGCCGCCGTTCCAGCCGCCGTTCCAGGTCTCGTTCCAGCGCCCGTCCCCACCTGCTTCCCCGGCGGGGGAGGGGCCGGGCTCCGGCGGGATCAGGGGGTGCCGGCGGCCGCGGCGGCGATGTCCGTGCGGTGGTGGGAGCCGGCCAGCCGGATGCGTCCGACCGCCGCGTACGCCCGCTCGCGTGCCGCCGCCAGGTCCTCCCCGGTCGCCGTCACGGACAGCACGCGCCCGCCGGCGCTCACCACGCGCCCGTCCGGGCTGCGGCGCGTCCCCGCGTGGAGCACGTACGCGTCCGGTCCGTCCTCGTCCCGCACCGCGTCGAGCCCCTCGATCGGGTCACCCGTGCGCGGCGCCGCGGGGTAGTTCTCGGCGGCGACCACGACGGTCACCGCCGCACCGTCGTCCCAGCGCAGCGGCGGCAGCTCGGCGAGCCGCCCGGTGGCGGCCGCGTGCAGCAGCCCGCCCAGCGGCGTCCTGAGGCGCGCCAGCACCGCCTGCGTCTCGGGGTCGCCGAAGCGGGCGTTGAACTCGATGACGCGCACGCCACGCGAGGTGATGGCCAGCCCGGCGTACAGCAGGCCGGAGAACGGCGTGCCGCGGCGGCGGAGTTCGTCGACGGTCGGGCGGAGCACCGTGTGCTCGATCTCCTCGACCAGTTTCGGGTCGGCCCACGGCAGCGGCGAGTAGGCGCCCATGCCCCCGGTGTTGGGGCCGGCGTCGCCGTCGTAGGCGCGCTTGAAGTCCTGCGCGGGCTGCAGCGGGACGACGTGTTCCCCGTCGGTGACGGCGAACAGCGACACCTCGGGACCGTCGAGGAACTCCTCGATCACGACCCGCCCGCAGGCCCGGGCGTGCTCCCGCGCGAGGTCCAGGTCGTCGGTCACCACCACGCCCTTGCCGGCGGCCAGGCCGTCGTCCTTGACGACGTAGGGCGCGCCGAAGGCGTCGAGTGCCGCGTCGGCCTCCTCCGGGGTGGCGCACACGTAGCTGCGGGCGGTGGGCACGCCCGCGGCGGCCATGACGTCCTTGGCGAAGGCCTTCGAGCCCTCCAGCCGCGCCGCTTCGGCCGAGGGGCCGAAGACGGGGACGCCCGTGGCGCGCACCGCGTCGGCGACTCCCGCGACCAGCGGTGCCTCGGGGCCGACGACCACCAGGCCCGCGCCGACATCGGCGGCCAGTGCGGCGACGGCGGCGCCGTCCTGCGCGTCGACGGTGTGCAGCGCCGCCACGTCGGCGATGCCGGCGTTGCCGGGCGCGCAGTGCACTGCGGTGACGTCGGGATCGAGGGAGAGGGAGCGGCACAGGGCGTGCTCGCGGGCGCCGCTTCCGATGACGAGGACCTTCACGTGAGGCAGCGTAGCCGTCCGTGCCGTCGCGGTACGACGTCGGGCCCGGCGACCACGTCCCGGGCGGGGCCGTCCGCGCCCTGCCCGGCGCCGGCGCCCCGGCGGCAACGACCCGGGACGACCCGGCAGCGACCCGGGAACGACGAAGGGCCCCGTCGCCGGGGCCCTTCGTGCTCTGAGCGGACGACGAGGCTCGAACTCGCGACCTCAACCTTGGCAAGGTTGCGCTCTACCAACTGAGCTACGTCCGCATCGCACCGCCGTTCCCGTGCGGTGCGTGGCCCAGTATAGCCATGCTGCAGAGCGGCTCGTGCCACCGCTGCGGGGTGAGCACGCTCACGCCCCCGGCGGCGGGGGCGCGGTGCTCCCTCAGAGCCAGCCGCGTTCGCGTGCCGCGCGTACGGCCGCGTGCCGGTTCTCCGCGCCGAGCTTCGCGGTCGCGGCGGAGAGGTAGTTGCGCACGGTCCCCTGCGCGAGACGGGCGCGTGCGGCGATCTCGGCGACCGGGGCGCCGTCCGCGGCGAGTTCGAGGAGTTCCGCCTCGCGTGCGGTGAGCGGGGAGTCGCCGGAGCTGATGGCGTCGGCGGCGAGTTCGGGGTCGATGTAGCGGCTGCCCGCGTGCACGGTGCGGATGATCTCCGCGAGCCGCTGCGCGGAGACCGTCTTGGGCACGAAGCCGCGCACGCCCGCCTCCAGCGCCCGTTTGAGGTGGCCGGGACGCCCGTGGCCCGTGACGATCATGGTGCCGCAGCCGGGTGCGTCGGTGCGCAGCGAAGCGGCGACGGCGACTCCGTCGGCGCCGGGCATCTGGAGGTCCAGGACGGCGACGTCCGGGGAGTGGGCCCGCGCCATGGCCAGTGCCTCCGGGCCGGAGGCGGCCTCGGCGACGACGGAGAGGTCGTCCTCGAGGGCGAGCAGTGCGGCGAGGGCGCCGCGGATGAGGTGTTCGTCGTCGGCGAGCAGAACGCGGATGCGCTGTGCGGGCTGCTCCCGGTGGGGTTCGTGTCCGTTCACCCTCGTCCCTTCTCCCGGGCTCCGGGTCCGCCGTCCCGGACCCCTGCCATGTCTGCTTCGTTCCCGCCGACGGGGTCGTCGGCCGGTCCGCCCGGTCCGTCCGGCGCCTGGCCGTCGCGGTCTCCGTCCGGCCGGGCCCGTTCGTCCGCCGGGGTGGGGGCGGGCGGGGCGTGTGCGGCTGCGTCCGCCCCGCCGGGCGCCGCCGTGGCGTCCTGCGGCCGGGCGCCCGGACGGCCCGGCACGGCCGCGGGCAGCGGGATCTCCACCGTGAGACGGAACGAGCCGGGAGAAGGCCGCGCGGCGGTGAGTACGCCGTGCAGGGCCGTCAGCCGTTCCCGCAGGCCCGCGAGGCCCGCGCCCCCGGCCTGCTCACCCGGGGACGGCGACCCGGGCCGGGGCCGTCCGCCGGGCTCCCGCGCCCCGTCGTTCTCCATGACGAGCACCACCGCCCCGTGCTCGACCCGCACCGTGACGTCGCAGCGCGAGGCGTCCGCGTGCCGCAGCACGTTCGTGGCACCCTCGCGCACCACCCAGCCCAGCGCTGCGCGGACCGGCGGCGGCAGGCGGTCGTCGCCGTCCCGGGAGGTGACCCGGCAGTCGATGCCCGCCGCCCGCAGCACGCCGCGTGCGCCGGCGAGTTCCGTGGCGAGGTCCGCCTCCCGGTAGCCGCGGACCACGTCGCGCACCTCGCGCTGGGAGTCGCGGGCGATCCGCTGCACCTCGACCATCTGGTCCAGCGCCGCCTCCGGGCCGCGGTCGCTCCGGCGCGCCAGCTGACCGGCGAGCTCGCTCTTGAGCGCGATGACGGACAGGTTGCGGCCCAGGACGTCGTGCAGGTCGCGGCCGAAGCGCAGGCGTTCCTCGGCGACGGCCAGCCGGGCCTGCGTCTCGCGGGCGTCGTCCAGTTCGCGCATCACGGCGATGTACCAGGCGGACGAGCGGGTGCTCACGCCCATCGCGAGGCCGCCGACCGCGGCGACGGCGGCGAGCGCCCCCAGTTCGCCGCCCTCGACGCCGACGGCGGCGAAGACGCCGGTCAGCGCGGCGACCACCCCGGCCAGCGTCCAGGCCGTGACGCGTACGGGCATCAGCAGTGCGTACGGCATCAGGAAGGCGCCGACGCTGACCATCAGGACCATGCCCTCGGCCGCTTCACCTCCCTGGCGGTCGGCCACCAGGAGCCACGCGGTGAGCCCGGCGGCGAGGGCGGCCAGTACACCGAGTACGGCGACGCCGAGCCACGGAGGCGGACGTTCTCCCAGGTAGGCGCGGAGCGCCCGGCCCACCACGACGGAGGTGGCGGCACACAGCACGGCGTGGACGCCGAGGACCGCCCATGCCGCCGCGGTCGCCGCAGAGGTGTCGGCGGACTTCGCGGGGACCTGGGACAGACCGGCCAGCAGCATGATCCAGGGGAGCGCGAACAGCGACCAGCGGGTGGACGCCTCGACCTGGGCGTGCCGGCTGCGCCCGTGCCAGACGGCGCGTCTGTTCCGTAGCCAGCCGATCATCTCCACGCTTCCTCGTCCTCGTCCTCGTCCCGGGATGAAACGCCACCAGCATGAGGGGTACCGACGTCACCGGCACGACCCCTCCGTCGTGCCGGTGACGGACGCGGTGCCGACGGGCCGGCGTGGTGACCGCCCCGGGGTGCGCGCCGGGGAGCGGGCCGAGTGCCGCGTGCGCGCGTGGACCTCGTTCGCCTCCCCGCTCTCACTCTTCCGCCACCGGTGCACCGCGGGCAGTGCGGGCTGTCACCGGCCCGAATGACATCCGTCATACGGGCTCCGGGGCGTGACGGGTGTGTGGCGGGAACGGAGCCGGAAATGCGAAAAGGCCCCGCAAGCGGGGCCTTTTCCTTCTGAGCGGACGACGAGGCTCGAACTCGCGACCTCAACCTTGGCAAGGTTGCGCTCTACCAACTGAGCTACGTCCGCAGGCATCCATCCGGCTTTCACCGAATGGCGCGATGGTCACTGTACCCGATCCCGGAGGCCTGGCGGCACGGGTCGGTGATTCAGGGACGATCGGAGCGGGTGACAGGGATTGCACGCTGCGCCTCCCTCTTGGAAAGAGGGCGCTCTACTACTGAGCTACACCCGCACGCTCCGTGAGGTCTCCCTTGCGGGCTGTCCTCGCGGCGTGTGCCCGACTGTAGCGGATCACCCCGGGGTGCTGGCAAGTTGACGGCGGGGAGGCCGGACGACCGGCGCGGAGCCGGTGGCCGGCCTCCCCGACGGGCCTGTCAGCGGGAGGCGTTGAACGCCTCGTACACCTTCTTCGGGATGCGTCCGCGCGGCGGCACGTCGAAGCCGTTCGACTCCGCCCAGGCGCGCACCGCGCGCGGGTCGGGGGCGACGGAGGTGCGGTGGTAGGTCCTGCCCGACTTCGCCCGCTTGCGGCCGGCCTCCACGTAGGGGGCGAGGGTGCCGCGGAGTTTCTCGGCGTTGGCGTCGTTGAGGTCGATCTCGTAGGACTTCCCGTCGAGGCCGAAGGCGACCGTTTCCGACGCTTCTCCGCCGTCCATGTCGTCGGAGAGTGTGACCAGTACGCGCTGCGCCACGGATATCGGTCCTTCCGCTAAGGGTGGCCGCGACCGCTTGTGCATGCCCGGCCCTCCATCCGTGGGCTGACATGCGGGAATGTCGTGCGGTCCGGCTGCTCGGAGATCGGTGTCTTTTCTTTTCTACAGGGATCGGCATTGTTTGCGAAGCGTCGCTATTCACGCCTCGCGTGTCATGCCGCAATGTGGACCATACTTTTTTCGGCCTCGATTTCCCAGTGTTCCGACTCGGTGATGCTCGAATGTGACCGATATCTACTCGCGTAGATTTTCGAGCCGGGTACGCTGGCGTACCGAAGCAGCAAGCTGCTGCGCGGTGGCGAACCGGCAGCACCACACATCACCGGGAGTACCTGTGGCCCGCGTCGTAGTCGACGTCATGATGAAGCCGGAGATCCTCGACCCGCAGGGACAGGCGGTCCAGCGCGCACTGCCCCGTCTCGGATTCGAGGGCATCGCCGATGTCCGCCAGGGCAAGCGCTTCGAACTCGAACTGGAGGGTCCCGTCGACGACGCGGCCCTCGCCCGCGTGCGGGAGATGGCCGAAACGTTCCTTGCCAACACCGTGATCGAGGACTTCACCGTCCGCGTCGAGGAGCGGGAAGAGGCCGCCGTATGACGACGCGCATCGGTGTCGTCACCTTCCCCGGCTCCCTGGACGACCGCGACGCGCAACGCGCGGTCCGCCTCGCCGGCGCCGAACCCGTCGCTCTCTGGCACCGCGACAAGGACCTGCACCAGGTCGACGCCGTCGTGCTGCCCGGCGGCTTCTCCTACGGGGACTACCTGCGGGCCGGAGCCATCTCCCGCTTCTCCCCGGTGATGGAGACCCTGATCGAGAAGGCCAGGGCCGGCATGCCCGTCCTCGGCATCTGCAACGGCTTCCAGGTCCTCACCGAGGCCCACCTCCTGCCCGGCGCCATGCTGCGCAACGACCACCTCCACTTCGTCTGCCGCGACCAGCGGCTGCGGGTCGAGAACGCGGACACCGCCTGGACCTCCGACTTCACGCAGGGGCAGGAGATCACCGTCCCGCTGAAGAACCAGGACGGCCAGTTCACCGCCGACGAGCGCACCCTCGACGCCCTGGAGGCCGAGGGCCGCGTCGTCTTCCGCTACACCGGCTGGAACCCGAACGGCTCCCGCCGCGACATCGCCGGAATCACCAACGAGGCCGGGAACGTGGTCGGCCTCATGCCGCACCCCGAGCACGCCGTCGAGGAGCTGACCGGCCCCACCACCGACGGGCTCGGGTTCTTCACCTCGGTTCTGAAGAAGCTGGTCACCGCATGACTCTGGACACCGGAACAGCCGAGGGAGCAACGGAGCGCCCCGGGCCGCGATGCCTGTACCACCCCGCGCGAAGGAGCGACCGAGCGTGACCCTCGACACCGTCAAGCACGCCGAAGAGACGCCCGAGACGGAACTGCCGTGGGCCGAACTGGGCCTGAAGCAGGACGAGTACGCGCGCGTCCGCGAGATCCTGGGCCGCCGCCCGACCGGCGCCGAACTCGCCATGTACTCGGTGATGTGGTCCGAGCACTGCTCCTACAAGTCGAGCAAGGTGCACCTGCGGCAGTTCGGCGACAAGGCGCCCCAGACCGACGCGCTGCTCGTCGGCATCGGCGAGCAGGCGGGCGTGGTCGACGTCGGCCAGGGCTACGCCGTCACGTTCAAGATCGAGTCGCACAACCACCCGTCGTACGTGGAGCCCCACCAGGGCGCGGCCACCGGTATCGGCGGCATCGTGCGGGACATCATCGCCATGGGCGCGCGCCCGGTCGCGGTCATGGACCCGCTGCGCATGGGTGCCCCCGACCACCCCGACACCAAGCGCGTGCTGCCCGGTGTCGTCTCCGGCATCGGGAGCTACGGCAACTGCCTCGGGCTGCCCAACATCGGCGGCGAAGTCGTCTTCGACGCCTGCTACCAGGGCAACCCGCTGGTCAACGCGCTGTGCGTGGGCGTGATGAAGCACGAGGACATCCACCTCGCGAAGGCCGCCGGCGCGGGCAACAAGGTCATCCTCTACGGCGCCCGCACCGGCGGCGACGGCATCGGCGGCGCCTCGCTGCTCGCCTCCGAGACCTTCGACGACGAGAAGCCGTCGAAGCGTCCCGCCGTCCAGGTCGGCGACCCGTTCCAGGAGAAGCTGCTCATCGAGTGCACCCTGGAGCTGTTCCGCGAGGGCCTGGTCACCGGCATTCAGGACCTCGGCGCGGCCGGTCTGTCCTGCGCCACCAGCGAGCTGGCGTCCAACGGCTCCGGCGGCATGCGCGTCACCCTCGACGACGTGCCGCTGCGCGACTCCTCCCTCTCCCCGGAGGAGATCCTGATGAGCGAGTCCCAGGAGCGCATGTGCGCCGTCGCCGAACCGGCGAAGGTCGAGCGCTTCCTGGAGATCTGCGAGAAGTGGGACGTGACCGCCACCGTCATCGGCGAGGTCACCGACGGCGAGCGGCTGGAGATCTACTGGCACGGCGAGCAGATCGTCGACGTGCCGCCGCGTACCGTCGCCCACGAGGGGCCGGTGTACGAGCGCCCGTACGCACGCCCCGACTGGCAGGACACCCTTCAGGGCGACGACCCGGCGCGGCTCGCCCGCCCCGAGGGCGGCGACGCGCTGCGGCAGGCCGCCCTCGACCTGGTCGGCTCCCCGAACCAGGCGTCGAAGTCCTGGGTCACCGACCAGTACGACCGCTACGTGCTCGGCGACACCGTCCTGGCGCAGCCCGAGGACGGCGGCATGATCCGCATCGACGCGGAGTCGGGTCTGGGCGTCGCCGTGGCGACGGACGGCAACGGCCGGTACGCCAAGCTCGACCCGTACGCGGGCGCGCAGCTCGCGCTCGCGGAGTCGTACCGCAACGTCGCCGCCACCGGTGCCACTCCGCTCGCGGTCACCGACTGCCTCAACTTCGGCTCTCCGGAGGACCCGGCCGCCATGTGGCAGTTCGCGGAGGCGTGCCGCGGGCTCGCCGACGCCTGCCAGGTGCTCGGCACCCCGGTGACCGGTGGGAACGTCTCCCTCTACAACCAGACCGGCGACGCCGCCATCCACCCGACGCCGGTGGTCGGGGTGCTCGGCGTCATCGACGACGTCGCGCGGCGTACGCCGATGGCGTTCGCCGACGAGGGCCACCTGATCTACCTGCTGGGCGAGACGAAGGACGAGTTCGGCGGCTCGGCGTGGTCGCAGGTCGCGCACGGCCACCTCGGCGGCCGGCCGCCGGCGCTCGACCTGGAGCGTGAGCGGCTGCTCGGCGAGATTCTGGTCTCCGCGAGCCGGGACGGCATGATCGACGCCGCCCACGACCTGTCCGACGGCGGACTGGTCCAGGCACTCGCCGAGTCCTGCCTCGAGGGCGGGCGCGGCGCCCGGATCGTCGTGCCGGACGGGATCGACCCGTTCGTCCTCCTCTTCTCCGAGTCGCAGGGCCGCGCGATCGTCGCCGTCCCGCGCAGCGAGGAGGTCCGCTTCAACGACATGTGCGGCGCGCGCGGTCTGCCCGTCGCGCGGATCGGCGTCGTCGACGGCGACGCGATCGACGTCCAGGGCCGGTTCAGCCTCCCCCTGGACGAGCTGCGGGCGCGGCACGAGCGCACCCTCCCGGAGCTGTTCGGCTGACCGCCACCGGCATGTGGGCGAGGGCCCGGGACACCTGAACTCCGGTGTCCCGGGCCCTCGTTGTACGTTGCCTCGGTGGCAGACAGCACATTCCCTACCCGTCGCACCGAGCGCCTGCGCACCCTGACGGTCTGGGTCGCGGTGGGCGCGATCCTGCTCAGCCTGTGGGCGCTGTGGGACTTCTGGGACCGCCGTCATACGATCGACGAGGCCTGCGCCGGTCTCGTCCCCGCCGACGAGGTGCTCGACCTGTCGCTCTCCGGCGGGGACATTGCCGGCGGTCGGCACGAGGGAGCGCGCATCGACCTTGCCGAGGGCTTCCCCCAGGGCTGCGACGTGTTCAGCGGCGCGTCGGCCGATTCGGCCGGGTCGGAGGCGGAGCACCTGCTCTTCTTCACGGCCGAGGTGACGGTGGAGCCGGTCGGCCCGTCGGCGGAGCAGATCTGGGAGGTCGACGCCGCCGGTTCGTTCTCGGGAATCGGAGAGGACGCCTACGCCCGCCAGCCAGTGGGCGACGGCATCGACGGCACGATCGGTGAGGACGACGCCTACGTCCGGCTCGCCTGCACCGGCGGCAGTGGTCGGGGCGAAGGCGTCGAGACGATCACTGCGAAGGCCGTCCTGCGGAACCACTCCTCGTTCGACGCCCGCGAGCAGCTCCGCCAAATGCCCCAGGGCGACCGCGACACGCTCGTGCGGATCGCCGTCGACACGGCGAACAACCTTGCTGAGAGGCTCGGCTGCCGGGATCGGCTGCCCGACCCGCCGGAGCACGTGCCCGGCGTGCGGCTGGAACCAGTGGCCGTCGGGCGGGCCGACGGCACGTGCGCGTGGCTCGCCCGTGCGGACCTTCCGGGCGCGGGCCGGGACTGGCTGCCCGACCAGGCGTACGAGAGCCGTATCGCGGGGGAGGCCTGGAACGAGGAGTGCCTGCTGCGTCTCGGCCCGGAGGCCGCGCGCGAGGCCGTCTCCCGGCACCGCGACGATCCGGACCTGGAGAGCTTCTACGACTCGGTGGAGGTGGACGGCGTCCTCTGGGCGCGCACCGAGAGCTTCTTCGGCGAGCCGGCGCGGCAGGTGGTACTCGACAACGCCGGCGACGGCGTCGTCCGCCCGGAACCCGGTACGGCCGGGCACACCCGTGGCCACATCTGGTGGGCCACGTCGGTGTGCGACGGCGAGCCCGCGATGCACACGCTGACGCTCAGCTGGCCTTACACCCTGGCCGCGCAACGGCACTACGGCGCGGTCTTCCGCGCCTACGTGGACTCCGTGGCCGAGCGTCGTGGCTGCGAGCAGGTCCGTTTCCCGGCCCCCGACACGTTCACCCGTCCCTGAGACCCCCGGTTTCCCCTCGTCCGGCACCCACTACCGGGGAGGGGCACGGCCGGAGGCCGGGGCTCCGTGACCCGCCGCGAAGAGGGCAGCGCGCCGCGTAAGCTCGATCGCATGGCGCCCCCGAAGCTCCGCAGCTACGACCCCCTCCGCGTCCGCAAGGCCCTCACCGCCCAGGTCGAGTCCGTCGCCGCCGCCGCGCACGCCCTCACCGCGGAGCAGTACGCGCAGCCCTCCGGGCTCCCCGGCTGGGACGTGCACCACCTGGTCGTGCACATCGCCGGGCAGATCGACGCGGTGCCGCGCCTCCTCGCGGAACCGGAACCGGACGTCGCCGCGCCCCAGGTGGACCTGTCCACCTGGGCGCTGTCCACCGCCACCCGGGCGAAGGACCTGGACGAGGCGACCCGCGCCGACGCCGCCGCGTCGCGGGACGCCGCCGCCCGCGTCGACGAGGCGGTCGAACAGCTCGAACCCGTGCTGGAGTCCGCCGTGCGCCCGGACCTGCTCCTCCCGCACGGGTTCGGGGCGATGCGCGCGCTGGACTTCACGGTGACCCGCCTCGTGGAGCTGGTGGTGCACACCGACGACCTGGTCCGCGCGACCGGCCACCGGGTGCCGCTGGACCGGCAGGCCCTGGCCGCGACGATCCGTCTGCTGGCGGACGCGCTCGCCGCGAAGGCGCCGGGCCGGGCGGTGGAGGTACGGGTGCCGCCGTTCGCGGTGACGCAGTGCGTGGTGGGCCCCCGGCACACCCGGGGCACGCCGTCCAGCGTGGTGGAGACCGATCCGCTCACGTTCCTGCGGCTGGCGACCGGCCGCACCACGTGGGAGGCGGCGCGGGCCCGCCGCGTGGTGCAGGCGAGCGGCGAGCGCGCCGACCTCTCGCCCCACCTGCCGGTGCTCGGCTAGGCGTACCGGACAGGGCTCGGGCCGGACAGGGCCGCGCGCCCGGGTGTGGGCGGACCCACACCCGCCGGATTCGGCCCACTCCCTCGCCTGGCCTAGACTCGTGGACGTGCCACGTGGTGACGGACGACTCAACCACGACCTGCTCCCCGGCGAGAAGGGTCCCCAGGACGCATGCGGCGTCTTCGGGGTCTGGGCTCCGGGTGAGGAGGTCGCGAAGCTGACCTATTACGGGCTGTACGCGCTCCAGCACCGTGGACAGGAGTCCGCGGGCATCGCGGTGAGCAACGGCTCCCAGATCCTCGTCTTCAAGGACATGGGACTGGTCTCGCAGGTCTTCGACGAGACCTCCCTCGGCTCCCTCAGAGGGCACATCGCCGTGGGCCACGCCCGGTATTCGACGACCGGCGCGTCCGTGTGGGAGAACGCCCAGCCGACGTTCCGCGCCACCGCGCACGGCTCCATCGCGCTCGGCCACAACGGCAACCTGGTCAACACCGCCGAACTGGCGGAGCTGGTCGCGAAGCTCGCCGACGGCCGGAGGGGCGGCCGCGCCACGCAGGTCGCCGCCACCAATGACACCGATCTGGTCACCGCGCTGCTCGCGGGCCAGACCGACGAGAACGGCGACCCCCTCACCGTCGAGCAGGCCGCCCGGCTGGTGCTGCCCAAGGTCCAGGGCGCGTTCTCGTTCTGCTTCATGGACGAGCACACCCTCTACGCCGCCCGCGACCCGCAGGGCATCCGCCCGCTGGTCCTCGGACGGCTGGAGCGCGGCTGGGTGGTCGCCTCCGAGACGGCCGCCCTGGACATCTGCGGCGCCTCGTTCATCCGCGAGATCGAACCCGGCGAGATGATCGCCGTGGACGAGGACGGACTGCGCTCCACGCGCTTCGCGGATGCGAAGCCGAAGGGCTGTGTCTTCGAGTACGTGTACCTGGCCCGCCCCGACACCGACATCGCGGGCCGCAACGTCCACCTCTCCCGCGTGGAGATGGGCCGTCGACTCGCCGAGGAGGCACCGGCCGACGCCGACCTGGTGATAGCGACCCCGGAGTCCGGCATTCCGGCCGCCATCGGCTACGCCGAGGCGAGCGGCATCCCCTACGGCCGCGGCCTGGTCAAGAACTCCTACGTCGGCCGCACGTTCATCCAGCCCTCGCAGACCATCCGGCAGCTGGGCATCCGTCTCAAGCTGAACCCGCTGAAGGAGGTCATCCGCGGCAAGCGCCTGGTCGTCGTGGACGACTCGATCGTCCGCGGGAACACGCAGCGGGCGCTGGTGCGGATGCTGCGCGAGGCGGGCGCCGCCGAGGTCCACGTACGGATCAGCAGCCCGCCCATCAAGTGGCCGTGCTTCTTCGGCATCGACTTCGCCAACCGCGCCGAGCTGATCGCCAACGGGCTCACCGTCGACGAGATCGGCACCTCGCTGGGCGCCGACTCGCTCGCGTACATCTCCCTCGACGGCATGACCGAGGCGACGACGATCGCCAAGCCCAACCTGTGCCGGGCCTGCTTCGACGGCGAGTACCCGATGGACCTGCCCGACCCCGAACTGCTGGGCAAGCACCTGCTGGAGCCCGACGGCGCCGCGGCCCCCGCGCGTACCGACTCGGACGGCGTGAACTCGATGACCGCCGGGGTCGGCGGTGCCGACGCCCTGCGCCGCCCGTGAACGCCGCCCCCGCCGGCCCGACCCGTCCAGACTCCGCACCCCTCACCCGAAACGAGCCGGGAGAACCCGTCATGACCGCCGAGTCCACCGGTGCCGCCGGCGCCGAAGGCGCCAGCTACGCCGCCGCCGGCGTCGACATCGAAGCGGGCGACCGCGCCGTCGACCTGATGAAGGAGTGGGTGAAGAAGGCGCAGCGCCCGGAGTCCCTGGGCGGCCTCGGCGGCTTCGCCGGGCTCTTCGACGCCTCCGTCCTCAAGCGGTACGAGCGGCCGCTGCTCGCGTCCGCCACCGACGGCGTGGGCACCAAGGTCGACATCGCCCGGCGCATGGACATCCACGACTCGATCGGCCACGACCTGGTGGCGATGGTGGTGGACGACCTCGTCGTGTGCGGCGCCGAGCCGCTGTTCATGACCGATTACATCTGCGTCGGCAAGGTCGACCCGCACCGGGTCTCGCAGATCGTCAAGGGCATCGCGGAGGGCTGTGTGCTGGCCGGCTGCGCGCTGGTCGGCGGGGAGACCGCCGAGCACCCGGGCCTGCTGGGCGAGGACGAGTACGACGTCGCGGGCGCGGGCACCGGTGTGGTCGAGGCGGACGCCCTGCTGGGAGCCGATCGCATCCGTTCGGGGGATGCCGTCCTCGCCATGGCGTCGTCCGGTCTTCACTCGAACGGGTACTCGCTCGTCCGCCATGTGCTTTTCGACCGTGCCGGCTGGTCCCTCGACCGGCAGGTGGAGGACTTCGGGCGCACCCTCGGCGAGGAGCTGCTGGAGCCCACCAAGATCTACTCGCTGGACTGCCTGGCGCTGGCCCGCACCACCGAGGTGCACGCCTTCTCGCACGTCACCGGAGGCGGGCTGGCCGCCAACCTGGCCCGGGTGATCCCGGACGGGCTGCACGCCCGCATCGACCGCGCGACCTGGACGCCGGGCCCGGTGTTCGGCCTGGTCGGCGCACTGGGCGGAGTCGCGCGCGCGGAGCTGGAGAAGACGCTGAACATGGGCGTCGGCATGGTCGCCGTCGTCCCGCAGTCCGCGGTCGGCGCCACGTTGAGCACCCTGTCCGCGCGGGGTGTCGACGCCTGGGTGGCGGGCGAGGTGACCGAGCGCGGCGACCGCGCCGAGGCCGTCACCCTGACCGGCGACCACCCCGGAGCCTGACGCGCTCGCGGCCTGTCGGCAGGGGCGGTTCGCCGCTCGGCGGCGGGCAGCACAGAACCCGGTCCGGCGGAGGCCGGACCGGGTGTGTGGCTCAGGGCCGTGGCGCTCGGGGAAGCCGGGCGCCGCTTGCCGCGCGCGTCGTGCTCAGGCGCGACGCCGCTGCGACTCGGAGCGGGAGGACTCGTCGTCCTCGTCGTCCTCGTCGTCGTTGTACAGATCCGCGTACTGTGCGTACGGGTCGTCGTCCAGCTCATCGTCCTCGAACCGCTCGCCGTTCGGCGGCTGCTGGTTCGACGTCGATGCGCCCAGCTCCTCGGCCAGACGCGTGAGGTCCGTCCCACCGCTGTTGTACTTCAGCTGGCGGGCGACCTTCGTCTGCTTGGCCTTGGCCCGGCCGCGCCCCATGGCTCGACCCCCTCAACGACGGGGCTCGACGGCCCCAGAGTCTTGACACGCGTTCATCATTCGGCAGCGGACGTGCGGTCTCTCGAGGGAGAGACCGGTCCGTGTGGCTTCAACGGTACCTGCTTCCGCTGCCGTACGGTACGTCGCCCGCACGGCGCGGCCGCTCGCCGCCTCGCCTGGTGACCCGTTTCCCACTGGTCAACGGGGATTTTACCTTCTGCACATCGCACGACCCGCCCAGGGGTGCGTGAGAAGGCTCTCGCCGGGCCGCCGGGCCGCCGGGCCGCCGGGCCGCCGGGCGGCTCCCCGCCGCCCGGCGGGCACCGGCCGCGACCGCCCGGCACCCACCACCCGCGGGGAGCAGGTGCGGGCGGTCGCGGAGCGTCAGCGGGCCTCCGCCATGCGCTGCTCCGCGATCCGGTCGGCGGCGACGGCCGGCGGCACGTCGTCCCGCGCGGCCCGCTCGAAGATCGCCAGCGTGGTGTCCAGAATGCCCGTCGCCTTTGCCTTGGCACGTGCGAAGTCGAAGCCGTGCAGCTCGTCCGCTACCTGGATCACGCCACCGGCGTTCACCACGTAGTCCGGGGCGTAGAGGATGCCGCGCTGGGCGAGGTCCTTCTCCACGCCCGGGTGGGCGAGCTGGTTGTTGGCGGCACCGCAGACGATCTTCGCGGTGAGCGTCGGGACCGTGGCGTCGTTGAGGGCGCCGCCCAGGGCGCACGGCGCGTACACGTCGAGGCCCTCGGTGTGGATCAGGGTGGCGGTGTCGGCGACCACGGTGATCGAGGGGTGCGCGGCGCGGACCCGCTCGACCGACTCCTCGCGGACGTCCGTGACGACGACCTCGGCGCCGTCCTCGACCAGGTGCCCCACCAGGTGGTGGCCGACCTTGCCGACGCCGGCGATACCGACCCTGCGGCCGCGCAGCGTGGGCTCGCCCCACAGGTGCTGGGCGCTGGCCCGCATGCCCTGGAAGACGCCGAACGCGGTGAGCACGGAGGAGTCGCCGGCGCCGCCGTTCTCGGGGGAGCGGCCGGTCGTCCACTGGTTGGTGCGGGCGACGACGTCCATGTCCTGCACGTAGGTGCCGACGTCGCAGGCGGTGACGTACCGGCCGCCGAGCGACGCGACGAAGCGGCCGTAGGCCTCGAGCAGTTCCTCGGACTTCAGCTTGTCCGGGTCGCCGATGATGACGGCCTTGCCGCCGCCGTGCTCCAGGCCGGCGAGGGCGTTCTTGTACGACATGCCGCGCGACAGGTTCAGCGCGTCGCTGACGGCGTCCGCGTCGGAGGCGTAGGCGTGGAAGCGGGTGCCGCCGAGGGCGGGGCCCAGGGCGGTCGAGTGCACGGCGATCACGGCGCGGAGGCCGCTGTCCCGGTCCTGGCACAGCACGACCTGCTCGTGTCCGCCCTGTTCGGAGCGGAAGAGGGTGTGCAGCACTCCGTCGTCGTTGGCGGAGTGAGGACGTACGTCAGTCACGGTGGTGACTCCTGTAGTCGCGGAGGGGTCGCCCTCCTGAGGGGTGGGAGGAGGGCGATGCTGTCATCTTTCGGCAGCAGGGTACGACCTGTCGGGGCACGGGAGGACCGCCGACGGTGACACGATCGTGTGAGGAAGTCGTCCGCCCCGTCCGGCGGGGGAGCGAAAGACGTGGAGGAGAGAGCGTGCGGCAGAGCCCCGCGGCAGTGATTCCGTACGCGGCCTACCTGCGGGTGTACGAGCCGCTGGCCGCGTTCCCGGAGGCCGAGCGCGCGCACTGGGCGCGCTACGCGCGCCGGAAGAGGCTGCCCACGGCCCAGGACGAGCTGCGGCGCGCGCTCGCCGACCTGCTGCCGGTGCCGCCGGTGGTGGTGCCCGTCCGGGAGAGCGCGGAGGCGTTCGTCACCGACGTCGACGGCGTCACCTGCGTCTGCCCCTGGCGGACCCGGCTGCGCGGCTGGCAGGCCCTGGGTGGGCTCTCCACTCCGGCGGGCCCCCTGGTGCCGCAGATGCCCGGTCCGGTGCTGGACGCCGCCGTCCCGCCCGTCGTGCGGCGGCAGGCGATGGCCGACTACGACCGGTGGCGGGAGCGGAACCCGGACGCCCGGCCGTGGATCCGTTCCGCGCTGTGGCACGTGCCCGTGCGGTGGTTCGCACTCTTCACGGACGAAGAAAGGGAGTTTGCGAAGCCGGAAAGCGGTGAGGAGAGCGGAAGTCAGCAGTCCGTTCTCCGGTACCGGACGCCCATGGTGGAGGCGCGGCGTCGCCTCGCCCGCGGCCTGAAGGTGCTCCGCGAGGAGCTGGAGGACGGACCGCTCGTCGAGGGTCTGGTCGACGTGGGCCGCTGGCTGGAGGAGTTCCATCCGAGGTCACTCGTCGAACTGGATTACGGCGGTCTCGCGCACGTGATCCCCGAGGAGCAGCTCGCCGAGGACCACTCCGCGGCGGACGTGGCGGCAGGCGTCGCGGCGCTGCGCGAGGGGGACGCGGAGGCGGCCAACGAGGCGTACGAGCGGCTGACGGAGCGCTGGCGAGCGGTCCGCGACCTCCAGTTCGCGAACTGACGCCGATCGGGACCAATGTCCTGAACCGGGCTATCGGCACAAGGTGATGGAAAGCACGTTTTCCGGGTCTTGCTCTCAGACCCACTCCTCGTGTCAAAATAGGACAACGAGTCCGGAGGGGGTCCTTCTGTCCCACTAGGGGTAGAAAGATCAGAGTTGCACTCCTTGGTAGGTCTTATGACACCTGACCACCTTGTGACCCATCGTCACAGGGGCGTAACTGTCCGCTATGGCACGGTCCATCGGCATCCGCCGAGGTTGCACGCCTGAGAGGGCAATTCCATCGGTTTGGCCGACGTGGCTGGACAGATGGTGTAGTTGTAGTGCCGAGGACAAGCCGTTCGTCCTATAACCGACTCGACCCGCGCGCGCCATTTCGGGCAACGCGGGTCAAGGTGCAGAATTTAGAGGAAAGAACCGTATGGTTCGGTTCTCCCGAGGAGGCCGCTCATGACCGCTCGCACCCCTGATGCCGAGCCGCTGCTGACCCCGGCTGAGGTCGCCACCATGTTCCGCGTGGACCCGAAGACGGTCACGCGCTGGGCCAAGGCCGGCAAGCTCACGTCGATCCGCACGCTCGGAGGGCACCGCCGCTACCGCGAGGCGGAGGTCCGCGCCCTGCTCGCGGGCATCCCGCAGCAGCGCAGCGAGGCCTGAATCTTCAGGACGGGAAGCGAAATAACCGCATAATCGGGCGTCTTTCGGGTCCCCCACCCGCAGGACGCCAAGCAGTGCGACGACATCGCGCTGGGCTCCGCCGGGCCCAGCGCGATTGCGTTTGCCCTTCCGGGGAACCCGACTCCAGCCTCTGCAGAGGGAGTTGACGGTGCACGCCACCACCTTCCCCGCGCAGTGCAATTGCACATATAAAATCGACGACCCGCCAGGGGTGCGTCAGTTGCACCGCGAGGCCAACATTTTCGGTGAGTCCCGTCACACCACCGGGGTCTTGTCCCCGCCCGGACTCCACGATAGTGGGAACGGCCCGTCGGGCGGGGGTTCTTCCGTCACTTGGTGAAGGGACTTCGGTCCTCTGCACCCTCCAGCGCGAGGCGCAGCAGCCGGTGGCAGACCGGACACTGGCGCGTGGAGTGCCGGTAACGGCTCGCGGCCGCCAGGTGGGCGCGCAGCAGCGCCCGCGTCTCGTGCCGCGCGCGGCGGGGACCGGAGTCGCCGTCCGGAGCTGTCGTCATGGCGCACACCTCCCTGCCACGTTACGTACCGCCCCGGTCGCACCCCGTCAAGCCCCACCCCCTCGCCGGCCGCCCCGCCCGCCCCCTACTGAGACACGGGCTGGGTCCTCCCCGAACTCGGCGTGAGCCCTTCCCACAGAGCGGGAGGGGCGCGGCGAGGGCGGCTGGCACCCGCCGTGGACGTGGAGCCCGCACCCGCCATGGACGTGAGGGGGCGTGGGCGGAGGGCAGGGTCGATGCGCCCGGAAACACTTGCCCGTGATGTGTGGGCCGCGAAGTACGAGTCGTGCCCGCCGTTCGCCGAGAACGCGGCCCGTACATCATGGGTTTCCGGGTCGTCGGCCCGGACCGCAGCCCACGCCCCCGACCCACACCCCAGGCCCGCACACACGACAACGGCCCGCCCCCACAAAGGGAAGCGGGCCACTGCCTGCAACGCGGTCCTGACGGGATTTGAACCCGCGGCCTCCACCTTGACAGGGTGGCGAGCACTCCAAACTGCTCCACAGGACCTGGATGGTTCGCCGACCCGGACCCGGGGCCCGTGCGGCGCGAGCCAGACTCTACCCCAGCTCAGCCCCGCCACGCGAATCCGTTCGGACGACCCCCACCAGGCCCGCCGCAGCGGCCCTAACGCGCCTGCGGCACCGCCGCGTCCACCGCCTTCATGATCCGCTTGTCGGACACCGGATACGCCGTGCCCAGCGCGTGCGCGAAGTAACTGACGCGCAGTTCCTCGAGCATCCAGCGGATGTCGCGGGCCTCCTTCGGCACCGGCCTCCCGGCCGGGAACTGCTCGAGCAGCCACAGGTACTCGTCCCGCATCTCCTGGACCTTCGCCATCCGCGCCCGGTCGCGTTCCGCGTGCTGCGGAAGCTGCTGGAGCCGCCGGTCCGCCGCGACGAGGTACCGCATCAGGTCGGGCAGCCGGCCCGCCCCGTGCTGCGTGACGAAGCCGTCGCAGACCAGCGCGGCCAACTGCTCCCGCACGTCGGTCAGCGAGGCCACCAGCACCGGGCTCGTGATCGAGCGGAGCCGCTGCTCGCACGAGTGCCACGCGGCCAGCACCTGCTGCACCTGCTGGACGGTCCGCAGCGTCGCCTCGACCAGGTCGGCGCGCACCGCGTCGAACAGCTTGCGCCACGCCTCCTCGTCCCAGGCCGGTCCGCCGTGCACGGCGACCAGCCGGTCCGCTGAAGCCCGTACGCAGTCCTCGAAGAGCGCCTGCACGCTGCCGTGCGGGGACCGGGACAGGGCGAGCTTCTGCCGGTTGTCGAGCTGCGACTGGGCGAACTTCGCCGGGTCGGAGGGCAGGTTGAGCAGGATCAGCCGCCGCGTCCCGCGCCACATCGCGGCCTGCTGCTCGTGCACGGTGTCGAAGAGCTGCACGGACACCGAGTCCCCGTCGTCCACCAGCGCCGGGTACGCCCGGACCGGCTGGCCGGCGCGTCGGGTCTCGAAGGTGCGGGGCAGCGTGCCCAGCGTCCACGTCGTCAGGCCGCTGCGCCGTCCGAGCCCCGGCTCGGTGGCCGTCCCGGCGTCCGCAGCGAGGCCCGCCTCGTCACCGTCCCGCCGCCCGGCGCTGCCGTCACGCCCGGCGCCTCCGCCGCCTCCGCCACGCCCGCTACGCCCCTCGCCCCGTCCGCGCCCCCGCGCGGAAGAGTCGAACGCCTTGGACAGCGCCGCCTTCGTCTTCCCCTTCAGCCGCAGCCGCAGCGCCTCCAGGTCCTTGTCCTCGGCCAGCCTGCGGCGGCGCTCGTCGGTCACCCGGAAGGTGATCTTCAGGTGGTCGGGGACCTTCGCACGGTCGAAGTCCTCCTGGGCGATCCGGACGCCCACCATGCGCTGCAGCTCCTGCGCCAGCACCGCCGTCAGCGACCGCTCCAGGGGCGGCCCGCCGTCCGGCCCGTACGCGCCGTCCGGCCCCCACAGGCCGAGGAAGCGCTGCGCGAAGTTCGGCGCCGGCACGTAGTTGCGGCGGATCGGCTTGGGCAGCGACCGGATCAGCTCGGTGACCAACTGCTCGCGCAGGCCGGGGATCTGCCAGTCGAACCCCTCCGACGTCACCTGGTTCAGCACGTGCAGCGGCACGTGCACGGTCACGCCGTCGGCGTCCGTCCCCGGCGCGGCCGTGCCCGGCTCGAACTGGTACGTCACGGGGAAGCGCAGCCGCCCCTGGTGCCACACGTCCGGATAGTCGGCCTCGGTGACCTGCTCCGCCTGCTCGTTGATGAGCATGGACTTCTCGAAGTTCAGCAGGTCCGGCTCGTCCCGGCGCTTCGTCTTCCACCAGGAGTCGAAGTGCGCCCCCGACACGACGTGTTCGGGCACACGCTGGTCGTAGAAGTCGTAGAGCGTCTCGTCGTCGACCAGGATGTCGCGGCGCCGCGCCCGGTGTTCGAGCTCCTCGACCTCCTCCAGAAGCTTCCGGTTCTCGCCGAAGAACTGGTGGTGGGTGCGCCAGTCGCCCTCCACCAGCGCGTTCCGGATGAACAGGTCGCGGCAGGTCTCGGGGTCGATGCGGCCGTAGTTGACCTTGCGCTGCGCGACGAGCGGCACGCCGTACAGCGTGACTCGCTCGTACGCCATGACCGCGGCCTGCTTCTGCTCCCAGTGCGGCTCGCTGTAGGTGCGTTTGACGAGGTGCTGCGCGAGCGGCTCGACCCATTCCGGCTCGATCTTCGCGTTGACCCGTGCCCACAGCCGCGAGGTCTCCACCAGCTCCGCCGACATCACCCAGCGCGGCGGCTTCCGGAACAGCGCGGACCCGGGGAACATCGCGAACTTCGCGCTCCGCGCCCCCAGGTACTCGTTCTTCTCGGTCTCCTTGAGCCCCACATGCGACAGCAGGCCCGCCAGCAGCGACTGGTGCACGGCCGTCGCGTCCACCTCGTCCTTCGGCTCGCCGATCTGGATGCCGAGCTGCTTCACCACCTGTCGGAGCTGGGCGTAGATGTCCTGCCACTCGCGTATGCGCAGGTAGTTGAGGTACTCCGACCTGCACATCCGGCGGAACGCGGACGACGACAGCGCCTTCTGCTGCTCGCGCACGTAGCGCCACAGGTTGAGGAACGCGAGGAAGTCGCTGCCCTCGTCCTTGAAGCGGGCGTGTTGCTGGTCGGCCTGCTGCTGCTTGTCCGACGGCCGTTCGCGCGGGTCCTGGAGGGACAGCGCGGCGGCGATGACCATGACCTCGCGGACACACCCGTTGCGGTCCGCCTCCAGCACCATGCGCGCCAGCCGCGGGTCGACCGGGAGCTGGGCGAGCTGCCGGCCGGTCCTCGTCAGGCGCTTGCGCGGGTCCTTCTGCCGCGCGTCCAGCGCGTGCAGTTCCTCCAGCAGCTGCACCCCGGCCTTGATGCTGCGGTGGTCCGGCGGGTCGATGAAGGGGAACTTCTCGATGTCGCCCAGACCGGCCGCGGTCATCTGGAGGATGACGGAGGCCAGGTTGGTCCGCAGGATCTCGGCGTCGGTGAACTCGGGGCGGGAGAGGAAGTCGTCCTCCGAGTACAGCCGGATGCAGATGCCGTCCGACGTACGGCCGCAGCGGCCCTTGCGCTGGTTGGCGCTGGCCTGCGAGACGGCTTCGATGGGAAGGCGCTGCACCTTGGTGCGGTGGCTGTAGCGCGAGATGCGGGCGGTGCCCGGGTCGATCACGTACTTGATGCCGGGGACGGTCAGCGACGTCTCCGCGACGTTGGTGGCGAGAACGATGCGGCGTCCGGAATGGCGCTGGAAGACGCGGTGCTGCTCGGCGTGCGAGAGGCGCGCGTACAGCGGCAGCACCTCGGTCTGTCTCAGCTTCTTCTTGTTCAGCGCGTCGGCGGTGTCGCGGATCTCGCGTTCGCCGGAGAGGAAGACCAGCACGTCGCCGGGGCCCTCGGCCTGGAGCTCGTCGACGGCGTCGCAGATCGCGGTGACCTGGTCGCGGTCCTTCTCGTCGGAGTCCTCCTCCAGCAGCGGCCGGTACCGCACCTCCACCGGGTACGTGCGGCCGCTGACCTCGACGATCGGGGCGTCGCCGAAATGGCGGGAGAACCGCTCGGGGTCGATGGTCGCGGAGGTGATCACGACCTTGAGATCGGGGCGGCGGGGCAGGAGCTGCGCGAGGTAGCCGAGGAGGAAGTCGATGTTGAGGCTGCGTTCGTGCGCCTCGTCGATGATCAGGGTGTCGTACTGGCGCAGCTCGCCGTCGGTCTGGATCTCGGCCAGCAGGATGCCGTCCGTCATCAGCTTGACCAGCGTGTGGTCCTTCACCTGGTCGGTGAAGCGGACCTTCCAGCCCACCGTCTCGCCCAGCGGCGACTTCAGCTCCTCCGCCACGCGCTCCGCGACCGTGCGGGCCGCGATGCGGCGCGGCTGGGTGTGACCGATGGTGCCGCGCAGGCCGCGGCCCAGCTCCAAGCAGATCTTCGGGATCTGCGTGGTCTTGCCGGAACCCGTCTCACCGGCGACGATCACGACCTGGTGGTCGCGGATCGCCTCCAGGATCGCGCCCTTCTTCTGGCTGACCGGGAGCTGCTCGGGGTAGGTGATCGCCGGCACCGCGTCCCGGCGGGAGGCGACCCGCAGCTCGGAGACGTCCATCGCGTCCGCGATCTCGCGGAGCACGGCGTCCCGCGCCTCCGGCTTGCGGATGCGGCGCGCGCCGTCGAGACGGCGCCCCAGCCGCTGCTGGTCGCGCAGCATCAGCTCGGGCAGGCGCTCCAGCAGGGCGGGGAGCGTCGGGGCGGCGGCAGGAGATCTGGACATACGGACCCCAGGATCGCACCTCGCGGATTCGGGTGGCGAATCAATTCCGGGCCGCAGCCCCCCGCGCGGCGCCGCCGCGTCCCCGCAGAACCGCTCCCTGCCGCTACCGGAACATCCCGTAGATCCCCTTTACGGTGATCCGGGTGAGCGACGAGGAGCGGGACGCGGCGGGGACACCGGAGGACCCGGACGGTGCGGGTGCGCCGGAGGCACGGAAGGAACCGGCGACGCCGGGAGGGCCGGGAGCGCCGGAGGAAGCTGGAACGCCGGGGGCACGGCGGGGCCCGCGCGGCTGGTGGGCGGCGTTCCGCGCGTCCCCCTTCCTCCCGGCCGTGGTGATCTCGCTGATCGTGGCCGCCGGGGCCGGCCTCTTCGCCGGCTCCTACACCTACGCCATGGCCGACCCCGCCCCGCGTCACGTCCCCACGGCCGTCGTCGGCGAGGCCGACCCGGGCGTGCGGCGTACCGCTTTCGTCCGTGCCCTGGAGCAGCGGCTCGACTCCTCGCTCACCCTGCACCGACTCCCCTCCTACGACGCGGCGCGCAGCGCGATGAAGGCGCAGGAGGTCTTCGCGATCATCCGGCTCTCCCGCGAGCGGGGCGTCGAGCTGGACGTGGCGGGCGCCGCCGGCTCGTCCGTGGCGCTGCTGCTGCGGGAGGCCGGGCCCAAGGCGGGAGACGCCGTCGGCGTCCCGGTCCGGGTGCGGGATCTCCATCCGCTCCAGCCCGGCGACCCGCGCGGCCTCGCGCTCTTCTACATCTCCCTGGCCGCCGTGATCATCGGCTTCGTCGGCGCCATCCAGCTCGGCGTCCACGCCAAGGCCCTGGACCCGGCCGAACGCATCGCCTTCACCGCCGGGTACGCGGTGCTCGGCGGCTTCACCATCGCCGCCGTCGTCGACTGGCTGCTCGCCGCGGTGCGCCTGCCGTTCGCGCACGCGTGGCTGATCCTCTCCCTGACGATGTTCACGTCCGGCATGGTCTTCACGATGTTCCAGGCCCTCTTCGGCCGCTGGGCGGTCCTCCCCACCTGGGGCCTGATGGTGCTCCTCGGCAACCCCTCCTCCGGAGGCGCGGTGTCCTGGCCCCTGCTGCCGTCCCCGTTCGGTACCGTCGGCCGCTGGCTCCCGCCCGGCGCCTCCGTCAACGCCCAGCACACGGCCGTCTACTTCCCCGGCACCCTCCATCCGCAGCCGTACGCCTGCCTGGCCGCCTGGTCCCTCGTCTCCTGCACCGTCTTCTGGCTGCATCGCCACCGCCACCCCGGCGGCCGCGCCCGACGCCCGGCGCAGGGGCGGCCGTCCGTGCCGGCGTGACGGGGGCTCACCGCCCGGAGCGTTCCCGGCCCCAGCCGCGGCCGGGGCCTCCTTGCACGGGACCGGTGCGGGTGTCCTGCTGCGGCATCCGACGGAAGTCGTATCCGCACGAGCGGCACTGCATCACGGTGTCGGTGCTCGTCTCACGTCCCCGTGGCGCCGTCGAGGCGTTCGCGGAGCAGGTCGGCGTGGCCGTTGTGGCGGGCGTACTCCTCGATCATGTGGACCAGGATCCAGCGCAGGGAGACCTTGGCGTCACCGCCGAGGTGCGCGGCCTCCGCGGCGGACAGCGTGCCGCAGTCGTCCAGCGACGCGTCGGCGATCGCGGCGCGGCTCCGTGCGACCTCCGCGCGCCAGACGGCCAGCGCCTCGTCGATCCCCCGACCGGCCGACAGCGTGAAGCCGTGCGGACCTTCCTCGTACACCCGGTCCACCGGAGAGCCGGCGAACACCCGCTGGAACCAGTTTCGTTCGACCTCCGCCAGGTGCTGGACCAGACCCAGCAGCGTCATGGACGACGGCTCCACGGAGGCACGCCGGAGCTGCGCGTCGTCCAGACCGGCGCACTTCAGCGGCAGGGTCCCCCGGTGAAAGTCCAGCCAGCTCTCCAGCGTGGCCCGTTCGTCGGCCCGCGGCGGCGGGACGGCACGTCCGTCCGGCATCGTCGTCATGCCACCACGCTCGCACGGACCACTGACACCGGAGGGGTGCCGTGAGGTCTCCCTCCCCGGTCTCCGCCTCTCCGTACTCCGGCGGAGTGCGGGTGAGTACGGCGACTCAGGCCCCGGGGCGCCGAGCGGCGTTGGATGGGCGCATGACCGGGACGACCGCCCCGCACACCCCCGGTTGGCCTTCTCGTCCCGAGCTGGCCCTGCCCCGGCAGCGGTGTTTCACCGCGCTCCGGGTGCTGGTGTCGGTCCTGGCGCCGGTCGCGGTCGTCGTGCTGTACCTCGTCTTCAGCGCCCTCGTCCGGTGGCCGGCGTGACGACCCCCGCCCGCCGCCTGCGGGCGGGCGGCGGCTCCGCGCCGAAGACCCACGGGGCGAGGACGAGTTCGGACCCGTCGGGGTCCCGGAAGGTGACGGCGTCGTTGAGGGTCCAGTAGCGGTTCTGCCCGACCGGCTCGTGACCGGCGTCCGTCAGCCGGCCGACGACGGCGTCCCTGGCCGCCCGGCCCGGGAAGTACAGCACCAGCTGTTCGTGCGGACGAGCGCCCGGCAACGACCCGTCTCCCGGCAGCAGTTCGTACGTCGCCGCCGTGCCCGGCAGCCCGAAGATCGCCACCCCGTGCCCGTCCGGACCGTCCTCGGCCAGGTGGACCACGGGAAGGCGGACGACGTCGCGGTAGAAAGCCACCGCCTCCGCGTACCGGCGCGAGCGCCGTGCCGTACGCGCCGCCGCCACGGTCGCCGTGTCCGCCTCCGGCACCACGCGAACGTTGAAGGCGTGCGAGCCCAACGCCCCGGCCACGCCCAGGAAGAGCAGCGCGAGGTGTTCCTGACCACGTGCCGTGCCGATGCCGCCGAGGTCCAGGAGGGACGTCTCCGGCCAGCCGAGATCGTGCAGCAGCCCGCCGACGACTTCCTTCGCACCGGCGTCGTCGCCGGACAGGAACACCGTGGACGGTCCGCTCAGCCCGCCCGGATCGCGCATCACCGAAGCGGTCACCGTGCACAGCGTCTTGACCACCCGGAGCGCCGGATGCGCGGCCTGGAGCCGTTCGCCCAGAGACACGCCGGGATGGGCGAGGGCGCCGTCCGGCGTGAAGCCGATGCCGACGTCCACCAGCACCGTGCCGGCCCGCACCTCCCCGGCGAGCGACGCGAGCACCGCTTCCGACTCCGTGCCGGGCGTCGCGTTCACCAGCACCTCACCGTGCGCCGCTGCCCCGGCGAGCGACCGTACGTCCGGCCCGGCGTTCCCGCGTTCCGCCGGGGCCCGCGACCCCAGCACCACCTCGTGCCCGGCCGCCGCCCATCCCCCTCCCAGCGCCCGCGCGACGTTCCCCGTCCCCAGAATCCCGATCCGCATGCGCCCGAACCTACGCAGCCCCCGCCGCCCGCCGGATCGGCCCGGAGACCGGTTCTGCCGGCACCCGGACGTAGGCCCGCCGACGGAGGCGGGGTCGTCGGCGTGCGAGGGCGCCGGGCCGTGGCTAGCGTGAAAGGAGGGGGGAGCCCCTCGATACGGAAAGAGCGCAGAGTGATGGCCGTACGACCGGAAGGCACCCCCTGCTGGGCCGACGCGATGTTCGACGACGTCGATGCGGCGAAGCGCTTCTACGGCGACGTGCTGGGCTGGACGTTCGCCGCACCCGACCCGCGGTTCGGCGACTACGCGCAGGCGTACGCCGACGGCAAGGCCGTCGCCGCCGTCTCGCCCACCATGCCCGGCATGGAAGGCGGCGCCGGCGCCTGGTGCCTGTACCTCGCCTCGCCCGACCTCGACGCGACCGCGCAGAAGGTGCGGGACGCGGGCGGCGAGGTGCTGATGGGGCCGATGGACGTCGGCGACTTCGGCGGGATGCTGCTCGTCCGCGACCCGGGCGGCGTCGTCTTCGGCGTCTGGCGGGCCGGCACGCACCAGGGCTTCGACGCCGAGGCCGTCCCCGGCGCGTACTGCTGGGCGGAGGTCAACACCCGGGAGGCGCCGGCGGCCGACACCTTCTTCTCCCGCGTCTTCCCGTACCGCGTACGGCACGTGGAGGACACCGGAGGCATGGACTTCAACGTCTACGCACTCGGCGAGGACGCCGTCCTCGGCCGGATGAAGATGAACGCCGAGGACTTCCCGCCCGAGGTCCCGCCCTACCTCAACGTCTACTTCACCGTGCCGGACTGCGACGACGCCGTCGCGAGGGCGACCGAGAGCGGCGGGAGGCTCCACTTCGGCCCCGTGGACACGCCGTTCGGCCGCTTCGCCTCCCTCGGAGACCCGCAGGGCGCGGCGTTCTCCGTCATCGACATCACCACGACGGAAGGCGAGATGCCGAAGATCACCGACGTGTCCTGACACGGCCCGCGTGAGCGCGGCAGCGATCCTGCCCCTTCACGCGGGGAGCGGCCGAAAACCGTCGAGATGATCCCCTGCCGGACGTGTCCGGCAGGGGATCACCGTTGTCCGACGCGTCCGACGCGTCCGACGGTCCGGAGCGACGGCTCCGAGCAGAGGCGCCCGGGCGGAGCGGGCGTGTCTGACGTCTGGTCATGGTGTGGGGCCGGTGCTTGACTCTGCGGCGGCGGGGGCGCCGTCCAGGCCGTCCGCCGGTCCGTCGTCCCCCACCGCACGGAGAAGCCTTGAGACTCCTCGCACTCGCCCGCGCCGTCGCCGTCACCGTCCTGGCCGCGTCCTCGGTCCTGGTCGCCGCGCCCGCCTCCCCCGCAGCCGGGCCGGACACCCAGGACGCGCCCGAAAAGGTCGCGCGCCCGCTGGCCGCCGACCCGATCAACGTCTACCCGCCCATCCAGGGACCGTCCATCTGGGACCGGTTCGGCCAGACCCCGCCGTCCTCGCACCACCGGGTCTTCTCCAACTGGGGCTACCTGAACGACTGGTCGGTGGACATCTACCAGAATCCGGGAGCCACGGTCGTCTCGCCGTTCGGCAGCAAGACGGCGTCGGGCAGCCCGGTGTCGGTCCGCGTGGTCACCGTCACCCCGGGCTGCGCCACCGGGAACCTGGCCGACGGCGGCTGGCGCATCGGCCTGGAGGCCCGCAACGACGCCACCGGCGCGGTGGTCGGACGGGCGGACGTGATGCACGTCGACCGCAAGCCGGACACCATCGCGGTCGGCGCGACGGTCGGCCCGTGGACCAAGCTCGGCGAGACGGGCCGGTTCCGGTACTCCTCCTGCTACCAGGTGAACGGCGACACCGGCGCGCACATCCACCTGGAGGTCATCAACAAGACCCGCTACGCCTGCTACATCCCCCGCGCCGCGGGCACGGGACTGGGCGACGAGACGGCCGTTGGGCGCGTCGGCACGGAGAACAGCGGGCCGCAGCAGTCCTGCTGAGCGATCACCCTGCCGTCGTCGTCGGCCCCTGGCAGCGGACCCCAGCCGTTCCGCTGCCAGGGGCGTGCCCGGACGGCGGAGAATCCGATGGCCGCACTGAGGTCGGCCGGTGATGTCACCTCACGAGAAAACCCCCTGCCGGACGTATCCGGCAGGGGGTTTTCCCTGTTCACGCGGTGTGGCTGGGGCCGGGGTCGAACCGGCGACCTTCCGCTTTTCAGGCGGACGCTCGTACCAACTGAGCTACCCAGCCACAGCGGTCCTGACGGGATTTGAACCCGCGGCCTCCACCTTGACAGGGTGGCGAGCACTCCAAACTGCTCCACAGGACCAAGCTCGTGCTGTGCGGGAACCAGTCTCGCACAGGGTGGTGCGTGCCCCCAACGGGATTCGAACCCGTGCTACCGCCTTGAAAGGGCGGCGTCCTGGGCCACTAGACGATGAGGGCTGATGACCCACCTGGGCGCTTCGCAGCGCGTCGGGGACGTGAGAAGCATATGGGATGGCGGGACGGAACGCCAAAACGGATTCCCGTACGACCGTGGTCGGTGGAACGCCGCAGGTCACGGCGCCGCCTCCCGGGTGGGGGCGCCGGTGGTGGGCGGGACGCCGGGTGCGGGGCTCCCCGGGCTGGGCGTGCCGGGCGGCTCGCCCGGCACCGAAGGCGACGGCGAGGGGGAGGAGGGGGACGGTGTGGGCTCCGGCGGGTTCACGTCGCCGGGCAGGTGCCGGCTGACCTCGGCCTTGGAGAGCCCGAGCCCGCCGAGCGTGATCGAGTCCCAGGCCTGGAGCTGGTCGGTCTCCTCGTCCAGGTAGAGCACGGTGGCCTGCACCTGCTGCGGGTCGTCGTCCTCGACGGCGCGGAGGCCGCCGCCGCCCGTGGTGCCCTCGACCATCAGGCGGGTGCCGTCGTCGAGGATCTCGTTGCTGCGCTTGTGGGTGTGGCCGGCGAGGGCGAGCGGCACCTCGCCGTCGGTCTCGGCGGCGGCGACCGGGTTGTGCATCACGGCGATGTCCACGGGGGTGTCCTGAGCAGCCTGCTTGCGGAGTGCGAACGCCAGCTCACGCCCGGCGGCGCGTTCCGCCGGGTCGCCCTCGGGGACGACGGAACGGTCGGGGGTGAACTGCGGGTCGCCCATGCCGGCGATGCGGACGCCCGCGACGGTCACGGCGACGCCGTTGTCCAGCACGTACACGCCGTCGCCCAGCTCGGCCATGGCCGCCTGCGTCTCGATGGAGTCGTGGTTGCCGCGCACCCACACGTAGGGGGCGCCGAGGTCGGGGACGGGGTCGAGGAAGTAGTTCTCGGCCGCGGTGCCGTGGTCCATGGTGTCGCCCGCGTCGACGATGACGTCGATGTCGTACTGCTCGACCAGGGAGCGCACGACGCTCCACGCGATCGGGTTGAGATGGATGTCGGAGACGTGCAGCACGCGCGTGGTGTTCGGCGACGGCTGGTAGGCGGGCAGGGTGGAGGTCGCCTCGTAGAGCTTGGTGACGTTGGTGACCAGCCGGGCCAGTTCCTCCTGGTAGGCGCCGAAGTCCGTGACGATGCTGCGGGCGCTGCCCACCACGGACGGCGCGCTGGCGAGCAGGCCGGAGAACTTCGGCTCCAGCACCGACTTCGGGTTCCACGTCGCGAGCGCCGTGACGCCGGAGGTGGCGAGCAGCGCGAGAGCGAGTCCGCCCGCGGCCAGGGCGCGGCGCGGACGCCGGTAGACGGCCAGGCCCAGCACCGTGGAGCCGAGCACCACGGCGACGACCGTGCGGACGGCGACGTCGAGCACGCCGTCCTGCACGTCGGTGGTGATCTCGTTCTCGAGGCCGTTGATGCGTTCCGGGTGGCTGACGAGGGCGGTGGACCGTACGGGGTCGAGCTGGTCGACGTTCACGTCGAGGCGGAGCGGCGCGTGATGGCTGTCCAGCTCCAGGGAGCCGAGCGGCGACACGTTGATCTTCGTGCCGCCGGAGAGCGAGGGGCGCAGGGTCATCGTGGTGTCCATCGGCCCGACGTCGGTGCGCACGTTTCCCACGATCAGCAGGCCCAGCCAGGCCCCCAGGAGGGTGACGGCGACCAGGCCGCCCGCACGCTTCCAGCGCTGCGCGGGGCGCCCCTCCCGGGACAGCCCCGCACCCTGCGGGGGCTGCGCCGCTCCGTCGGCGGCCGCGGCGCCGTGGCCGTTGCGTGGACGTCTCACCCACCGCCGTACGCGTGCGGCGGCGGCGCGCCCGGCGCGCCCGGCACGGGAGAGAGCGGCTCCCGGCGATCGGAACGGACGGCGGGTCGGACGGTGCCGTTCTTCACGCGCGGCCATGGAGCCCCCTATGCCCTGGACGCAGGAGATTCATGCAGAACAGGGGCATTGAACACCACCCGGTGCGGCATGGGCGATACGTGCGCCGGGTCACGTCGTGCCAAAACGGTTCCCTCGCCGGTGTCCCGGGACGTGTGCGGACCGGGGGCGGAAAGCGGTGGGGCGGGGCACCTCGTGCGCCGGGGCGGGTGCGGCGACAATGGCGGCGTGCTGGAGATGACGCGCGAGGACTTCGAGGAACTGGTCGCCCAGGCCCTGGACCGCATCCCGCCCGAGCTGACCAGGCTCATGGACAACGTGGCGGTGTTCGTCGAGGACGAGCCCCCGGCGCACGACCCCGACCTGCTGGGGCTGTACGAGGGCACGCCGCTGACCGAACGCGGCGAGTGGTACGCGGGCGTGCTGCCGGACCGCATCACGATCTACCTCGGACCCACGCTGCGGCTCGTCGAGTCCGAGGACGGCGACCGCGACCTGGTGGTCGAGGAGGTCGAGATCACGGTCGTCCACGAGATCGCCCACCACTTCGGCATCGACGACGAACGTCTGCACGCCCTGGGCTACGGGTGACCCGCCCCGGCGCCCGGCGACCGTCCTCCGATCCCGTCGACTCGGACGTCGACCTGCGCCTCGCGCAGCACCGGGCGGAGACCGTGGGCCGGCGACGGTGGCCGCTGCTCGCCGCGATCGCCTGCGGGGGCGCGTCGGGCGCGCTCGCACGCCACGCGCTGACGCTCGCGCTCCCCGCACGCCCCCACGGCTTCCCGTGGGGGACGTTCGCCGTGAACGGGCTCGGCTGTGCGCTGATCGGCGTGCTGATGGTGCTGATCGGCGACGCGCGGCCCGGTCCGGGACGGTGGCGCGCGGCGTGGTCCCACCCGCTGGCCCGGCCGTTCCTCGGCGTGGGCGTGCTGGGCGGGTTCACCACCTTCTCCACGTACGCCGTCGAGGCGGTCGCGCGGGCGGCGGACGGGCGTCCCGGCGCGGCGCTCGTGTCCGTGGCCGCCACGCCGCTGGTGGCCGTCGCTGCGGTGGCCGTGGGTGCGTGGGGGACCCGCAGGGTCGTGGGGAGGCGACGGCCGTGACGTGGCTGTGGGTCGCGCTGGGCGGGGCGCTCGGGGCCCCGCTGAGGTACCTGGCGGACCGGGCGGTGCAGAGCCGTCACGCCACCGACTTCCCCTGGGGGACCTTCGCCGTCAACGTCACCGGCTGCCTGGCACTGGGCCTGCTCACGGGTGCGGTTCTCGGCGGGGGTGGAGCGGGGGACGACGTGCAGGCGCTGCTCGGAACGGGGCTGTGCGGGGCGCTGACCACGTATTCGACGTTCTCCTGGGAGACGCTGCGGCTCGCGGAGAGCGGCCGCGGGGTGCTCGCCGGGGCGAACGTGGCCGCGTCGGTGTGTGCGGGCACCGGCGCGGCGGCCGCGGGACTGGCACTGACCGGCGCGGTCTGAGACCCCCGGCGACGAGCGGCACTCCCGCGCCGCCCCGCTGCCGGGCGCGGCGAACCACGGGACGGGCAGGGCGTGCTGACGGGCCGGCAGGTCACCGGCGGCGAACGGCGGTGCTCGCCTGCGCCGACGGAGGGAACGTGGGCCCCGCGGCGGCCTCCGGCGCCGTGTCCTGCGGGAGGTCGGGGAAGTTGAGCAGGACGCTGGGTTCCCCGCCCACACCGCCGAACACCGGCCGCACCGCCCGCACCGCCCGCATCCCCGGAGGCACCGTGTCCAGAGCGTCCCTCGCCCGCAGCGTCCCCACCCGCGTCCCCGCCCGTGCCGCCGCCCGTGCCGCCGCCCGCAGGGTCGGCCGTGCGACCGCCCGTACGGTCGCCTGTGCGCTGCTGCTGGTCGCCGCGACCGGCTGCATGGCCGCCGGGTCGTCCGACGACGCGAAGGACGGCCGCGACGACGACCGTAAGTCGGCCGGCTCGGACGAGAAGGCCGGAGGCCGGGACGGGGAGAAGGCGGACGGCCACGACGGTGACGGAGGGGGCCGCCCGGGCCGTGCGGGCGCGGACGGGGGAGACGGCAAGGAGGCCGGCGACCGGAGCGGGGACGGCTCCCACGGCGACGACGGCGGCAAGGACGGGAAGGCCGGCAAGGACGGGAAGGACGGGAAGGACGAGCGCGAGGGCGACGACCGGTCGAAGGGTGGCCGCGGTGACGGGAGGGACGGCGAGGGTGACGACGGGGGCACCCCCGGCGGCGGCCCGCAGCCCCCGGCCACCGGCGGCACCCCGGGCGACGCGACGGGCGGCGGCGACCCCGGCCCGTCGCCGTCCAGCGGCACGGGCGGATCCGAGGGCGGCGGTACGCCCGGCGGCACGGGCGGCGGGGACGGGAACGGCGGCGGCGACGCCTCCGGCGGCACGTCCGGTGCCTCGGGGCCGTCCGGTGGCGCCACCCCGCCCGCGGGGAGCAGCGGCGGCGGCTCGGAGGGCGGCGGTGCGGGCGGAGCGGGAGCCCCGGCCTGGGCGCACGACCGGTGACACCCGACATCCCGAACCGCCCGCCGAGAACGCGTGTGTGACGGCCCTCACCACCGACTGCACCGGTTTGCGCGCCACCCCACCGGGTGCGTATGGTGGTAGATCGTTTGATCCCATTCACCCTCGCCCGGCGCCACGACTGAAGCGCGCCGTGTGGCGCGTTCCTTCCCTGCCGTGGCAGACCGCATCGAGGCGGTCCAGTGTGCTTCACGGAGTTATGGGCACGTGCCGATGACTCCGGAAGGTTTGTTCACGCATGTCTGCGCCCGTTTCCGCCCTTGACGCCGTTCTCCCCGAGGACGCCGACGCGGAACAGTCCCTCACCTTCGGCGACCTCGGTCTTCCCGAGCAGGTCGTCCGCAAGCTCGCACAGAACGGCGTCACCACGCCGTTCCCCATCCAGGCCGCCACCATCCCCGACGCCCTCGCCGGCAAGGACATCCTCGGCCGCGGCCGTACCGGCTCCGGCAAGACGCTGTCGTTCGGCCTGCCGCTGCTCAGCCGCCTCACCGGCGGCCGCACGGAGAAGAAGCGCCCGCGCGGCGTCATCCTCACCCCGACCCGCGAACTGGCCATGCAGGTCTCCGACGCGCTCCAGCCGTACGGCGACGTGCTCGGCCTCAAGTTCAAGGTCGTCTGCGGCGGCACCTCGATGGGCAACCAGATCTACGCCCTGGAGCGCGGGGTCGACATCCTCGTCGCCACCCCGGGCCGCCTGCGCGACCTGATCAACCGCGGCGCCTGCTCGCTCCAGGACGTCGAGATCGCCGTCCTGGACGAGGCCGATCAGATGTCCGACCTGGGCTTCCTGCCCGAGGTCACCGAACTCCTCGACCTCATCCCTGAGGGCGGCCAGCGCATGCTGTTCTCCGCCACCCTGGAGAAGGAGATCGGCACCCTCGTCGACCGCTACCTCGTCGACCCGGTCAGCCACCAGGTGGACGCCGCCCAGGGCGCCGTCACGACCATGACGCACCACGTGCTGGTGGTGAAGCCGCGCGACAAGCAGCCCGTCACCGCGGCGATCGCCGCCCGCAAGGGCCGCACCATCATCTTCGTCCGCACCCAGCTCGGCGCCGACCGCGTCGCCGAGCAGCTGCGCGACGCCGGCGTGCGCGCCGACGCCCTGCACGGCGGCATGACCCAGGGCGCCCGCACCCGCACCCTCGCCGACTTCAAGGACGGCAAGGTCAACACGCTCGTCGCCACGGACGTCGCCGCGCGCGGCATCCACGTCGACGGCATCGACCTGGTCCTCAACGTGGACCCGGCCGGCGACCACAAGGACTACCTGCACCGCTCCGGCCGCACCGCCCGCGCGGGCGAGTCCGGCACCGTCGTCTCCCTCGCCCTCCCGCACCAGCGGCGGCAGATCTTCCGGCTGATGGAGGACGCGGGCGTCGACGCCTCCCGCCACATCATCGGCCGCGGCGACGTCTTCGACGACGAGGTCGCCCGCATCACCGGCGCCCGCTCGCTGACCGAGGTGCAGGCCGAGTCCACGGCGAACGCCGCCAAGCAGGCGGAGCGCGAGGCCAAGGACCTGGCCCGGCGCCTGGAAGGCGCGCAGCGCCGCGCCGCCGAGCTGCGTGAGGAGGCCGACCGCCTCACCGCGCGCGCCGCGCGCGAGCGGGGCGACGACCCGGACGAGGCCGTCGCCGCGGCCGCCGAGGCGCTCGCCGCCGAGGCGGCGGCGGAGGCCGAGGCCGAGGCGAAGGCCCGCGCCGCGGAGGAGCGCCGCCGCGAGGAGCGCCGCGAACGCAAGCGCGACGAGCGGTCGTTCGACCGCCGCGACGACCGGCGCGAGGGCGGCGGCCGTGACGACCGGCGGGACGACCGTCCGTTCAACCGTGACCGTCGTGACGGCGGCCGTCCGTTCAAGCGGGACGACCGGCGCGACGACCGTCGGCCCTACAACCGCGACCGGCGGGAGGACCGTCCGTTCAACCGCGAGCGGCGCGAGGACCGTCCGTTCAACCGTGACCGTCGTGACGGCGGCCGTCCGTTCAACCGCGACGACCGGCGGGACGACCGGCGCCCCTTCAACCGCGACCGTCGTGACGAGCGCCGCCCGTACGGCCGCCGCGACGACCACCGCGGGAGCGGCGCCGGCTCCTTCCACCGGGGCGGCGGCAACGCGGGCGGGCGCCACTCCGACCGCCGCACCGACAAGCCGCGCTGGAAGCGCAACGGCTGACGCGACGGGCTGACGCCCGGCACGACTCCCCGGCCCGGGACCCGAACTCCGTTCGGGTCCCGGGCCGTTGTCGTCGGGGTGGCGCGGGCCGGGGTGGCTGACGCGCGGCCGGTGTGCTGCCCGCGGACGGGGTCGCCGTGCTCTCCGGGGGAGGGCCCGAGGTGTAGGCGCTTCACGGGGGAATGGCTTCGATGATCGACCCGCCTCCGGGCTATGCTGCGGGGGCGGGTCGTTAGCTCAATTGGCAGAGCAGTGGACTTTTAATCCATTGGTTGTGGGTTCGAGTCCCACACGACCTACCGAAGGAGCCCGGGCCGGGCGGTGTCCCGGCCCGGGCTTCGCGGCGTCCGGCGGCGTCTCACGGCGTCTCGGCCGTGTCGGCGGGCTGCCCGGGGTGGCGGCCCGGGCCCGTGCCGTGGTCGGCGAGGGGCGTGGGGGAGAGGTCGGTCGGTTCCTCGCCCGCCTCCAGGAGGGTGTCCGCGGGGCCGACGATCAGCGGGTCGCATGCGCCGACGGCGTCCGGGTCCTTGGCGGGGTAGTCGCAGCGGCTCAGCAGGTGGCGCATGGCCTCCAGCCGGGCCCGCTTCTTGTCGTTGCTCTTGACCACGGTCCACGGCGCGTGCGGGGTGTCGGTGGCGCGGAACATGTCGATCTTCGCCGTGGTGTAGGCGTCCCACAGGTCGAGCGACGCCAGGTCGGTGGGTGAGAGCTTCCACCGGCGTACCGGGTCGACCTGGCGTATGGCGAAGCGGGTGCGTTGCTCGCCCTGGGAGAGGGAGAACCAGAACTTCACGAGCAGGATGCCGTCGTCCGTCAGCATCTGCTCGAACAGCGGAGCCTGCTGGAGGAAGAGGCGGTGCTCCTCCGGGGTGCAGAAGCCCATGACCTGCTCGACGCCGGCCCGGTTGTACCAGGAGCGGTCGAAGAAGACGATCTCCCCGGCGGAGGGGAGGTGGGCGGCGTAACGCTGGAAGTACCACTGGCCGCGTTCCCGCTCGGTCGGCTTCTCCAGCGCGACGACGCGTGCGCCGCGGGGGTTGAGGCGTTCGGTGAAGCGCTGGATCGTGCCGCCTTTGCCCGCCGCGTCCCGGCCCTCGCAGACCACGACGATGCGCTGCCCGGTCTCCCGGGCCCACCGCTGCACCTTCAGCAACTCGATCTGGAGCAGGCGCTTGGTGCGCTCGTACGGTTTTCTGCGCAGCTTCTCGTCGTACGGGTGGTTCTCGCGCCACGTCGAGAGCGGCCGTCCCTCCGCGTCCAGCACCACGGGTTGCTCGGGGCGCCGGTCGTCGATGGTCAGCCCTTGCAGGAGCTTCTTCTCCGCCGCCCGGAGGTCGTCCTCGACGGGTGACCCGGTCATGGTGTCCCCTTCCCCGGCCGGAACGCGGACCGGCGCCCGCCTCCCTCCGGCCGTCCCCTTCCCTCTACCCCGGTCGGGGGGAGGCAGACGGGGGAGGCGGACGGGTGGGGTGGTGCGCCGTCGTGGGAGGGAGGCGTGTGGGGCGGGTGGGTGGTGAGGGGAGGCGGGGGAAGTCGGGCACCGCTCTCCCCTCACCGGTCTGGGGCCTCACCGGTACGAGGGGTGGCGGGGGCCGGAGTGTGGGGCCTCCGGCCCCCGCCTGGTCGGTGCGGCGCCGATGCCGTGGGCGGTGGGGAGCGTCCGCGGAGTCGGCGCCGCGGGTCAGGGAGCGGAGACGGTCGCCGCGCCGGCGTCGCGGGACGCCTGGTCCGGCGCCTTCGCCTGCGCCGGTGCCTCGGGCTGCGGTTCGGCGTGCGGGGCGCAGGTGACGTCCCGCTTCCCGAGGGTGCCGTCCAGCAGGTAGGCGTCGACGCGCTTGTTGACGCACGGGTTGGTGAGCCCGGAGACGCCGTGCGAACCGGCGTCCCGTTCGGTGACGAGCCGGGAGCCCTTGAGCCGCTCGTGCAGCTCGACGGCGCCCTCGTACGGGGTGGCGGCGTCGCGTTCCGCCTGGAGGATCAGCGTGGGAGGCAGCTTCCGGCCGGGACGGACCTCGACGGGTTCGCGCTGCTCCAGCGGCCAGTCGGCGCAGGGCAGGTTCATCCAGGTGTTGGACCAGGTCAGGAACGGGTGGTCGCGGTGCAGCCGGGTGCTGTCCCGGTCCCAGCGCTTCCAGTTCGACGGCCAGCGCGCGTCGTTGCACTCGACGGCGGTGTAGACGGCGTTGCCGTTCTCCGAGGAGACGTTGCCCGCGGTGTCGGAGGGGTCCGGGCCGGCGGCGTCGACGAGGGCCTGCTCGTCGCCCTTGGCGTAGGCGGACCAGACGGCGGCGACGGGCGCCCAGGCCCGGTCGGAGTAGGTGGCGCCCTGGAAGAAGCCGAGCAGTTCGGCGGGGCCGACGACGCCGCCGACGGGCTCCTTCTTCACGGCGGCGCGCAGCGCGGTGAACCGCTCCTGGACCTGCTCGCCGGTGGCACCGATGCCGTACACGTCGTCGTGCTCGGCGACCCATGCCGTCCAGTCGTTCCAGCGCGTCTGGAAGGCGACGTTCTGGTCGAGGTTGGCCTGGTACCAGATCTTCTCGCGGGACGGGTTGACCACGCTGTCGAACACCATCCGGCGGACGTGGCCGGGGAACAGCTCGGCGTAGACGGCGCCGAGGTAGGTCCCGTAGGAGACGCCGAGGTAGTTGAGCTTCTTCTCGCCCAGCGCGGCCCGGATCACGTCCAGGTCGCGGGCGGTGTTCGGGGTGTTCATGTGGCGGAGGAGGTCGCCGCTGCGCTCGACGCAGCCGTCCGCGTACGCGCGGGCGAGCTTGCGGTGGGCGCGCTTGTCGGCCTCGTCGTCGGGGACGGGCGCGGGCTTGGGGGCCTTGGCGAACTCCAGCGGGTCCATGCAGGAGAGGGGGGCGGAACGGCCGACGCCACGCGGGTCGAACCCGACGAAGTCGTACGCCTCGGCGAGGTTCTTCCACACCTCGCCGCCCGTGGTGGAGCGCAGCGGGAAGCGCATGCCGGAACCGCCGGGCCCGCCGGGGTTGTAGAGGAGCGAGCCCTGGTGGGCGTCCTTCCCGCCGGTCGCGGGGGCGCGGTCGACGGCGAGCTTCACGGTGTCGCCGTTCGGCTCGGCGTAGTCGACGGGCACGGTGACCCAGCCGCACCGGACGGGGTCGGGCAGTTCCCAGCCGGCGGGGCAGGCCGCCCAGTCGATGCCCTCGGCGGCGGCGCGGGCAGCGGCGACGCGCACGCCGCGGGCCTCCGCCCGGTGGTCCCGCTGGGCCCGGTCGGCCGCGGCCGTGGGGGCATCGGCCGCGGCCGCCGGGGCGGCGCCGGCCGACGGTACGGCCACGACGCCGGCTATGAGGGCGGTGGTCGCCAGGGTGCTCGCGGCGGCGAGGACCGTGCCGCGCCGGGTGCGGGCGCCGCCCGGACCGGTGCCTGCGGTGCCGCGTGCGGCTCCGCGTCTGGTGCGGCCGTTCGGTGTGGTGAAGGCGGTCAAGGCGTTCCCCCTTGCGGTTCCGCCGCGGTGGCGGCGATGGTGCCGCTGCCGGCAGGTGGGGTCTGCGGGCAGGTGCTGCTGGTGGGTGTCGCTGGTAGGTGGGGCTGATCCTTCAACCCCACCGAGGGGTGTGCACAAGCCTCGGACGTGCTTCTTTACTTGTGCATGGCGAAGTGTGGCCATCAGGGGGGCGACGGACCGCCAACTGGCTGGCGGGCGCCCGCCGACCGGCTGGAGACGGCAGCCGTCCGGTGGTTACGCCGTACGGGTGGGGGCGTCAGACTGGGCGGCGGCCGAAGCACCCGGGGGGGGCGCCGGGCGGGGCGACCCGCCCGGCGTTCGGCCCTCGTCCCGGCGTACTGCCTCGCCGCGGCGACGGCCCGCTCCGGCATACGGGTCAGGCTGCCTCCCCGCGGCGGCCCGTACGCGATGTGAGACCGGACACATCGGCTGGTCCTCCGGAGCGCCCTCCCGCAGTGTGTTCGGGACATCCCTGACGGTCCGGTACGAGTTCCCGAGGTACGCCGTGTCCCCCACCGCGGAAACCGCCGCCACGCTGCGGCTTCTCATCGTCGACGACGAGGTGCTCATCCGGTCGGGCCTGACCGTGATCCTCGGCAGCGCCCCGGACATAGAGGTCGTCGGCTCCTGCGCGGGCGCGGACGCGCTGACCGCCGTACGGGAGCACCGGCCCGACGTCGTCCTGCTCGACATCCGGATGCCGGACGTCGACGGGATCACCCTGCTGCGGCACATCCGCCGCCTGCCGGAACCGCCGCACGTGGCGATGCTGACGACCTTCGACACCGACGAGTACCTCGGCGAGGCGCTGGCGCTGGGCGCGGGCGGGTTCCTGCTGAAGGACACCGACCCGGAGGTGCTGGTGCGGTCGGTGCGGGCCCTGGGCACGGGCGCGGGTTGCATGTCGTCCTCGGTGGTGCGGCGCCTGCGGGACGGCGGCCGGGGCGGCGAGGCGGTGTCCGCCGACCGTGCCGTCGCGGAGCTGTCCGGGCGGGAGAAACAGGTGCTCACCTTCATCGGGGAGGGGCTGTCGAACGGCGAGATCGGCGCCCGGATGTGCTTCTCCACGGCGACCGCGAAGGACGACGTGAGCGCGGTGCTCACCAAGCTCGGGGTGGCCAACCGGGTGCAGGCCGCCGTGATCGCGGAACGCGCGGGTCTGCTCGGCGCCGACGGCGCGCGATGAACGCTCACGGCGCCGCCGGATTCCGCGGCACCCGCAAGACCCCCGACGCCCGCGAGGCTCCCGGCACCCGAGAGACTCCCGGCACCCTCGAGAACTCCGACGCCCGCGACGGCACCACCGCCGACGAAGTGCGCGCCGCCGACGAGAGGCGGGCCGGCGACGCGCCCGCGCAGGGCCGGGGCCGGCTGCGGCGGGCGGTGCGCGCGCCGCTGACCGCCCTGCGGTGGATGCGCCGCGGCTGGCTGACCGACGCCGTGGTCGCCGTGCTGGCCTCGCTCGACGTGTACTTCTCGCTGCCCACTCCGCACCTGTGGCAGACGGTGCTGTCCTGGGTCGCCGCGGGGGCGCTCCTGCTGCGCCGCCGCTGGCCCCGGCTGACGCTCGCCCTGGCGTTGCCCGGCCTGTACGCGGGGGTCGCGCTGCTGGCGTCCATCGTGGCGCTGGGCACGCTGGCCAGCCGGTGCCGGGTCGCCTGGCAGGTGCGGCTCGCGGTGGTGGCCGTGGTGACGGGCAGCTTCATCCCGTGGCCGCTGAGCCGGTTCGCGGAGGCGGAGCCCGGACTGCTCGTGCAGAACCTGATCTACGCGCTGGTGCTCGGCGTCGGTCCCGCCGTCATAGGGCTCCTCGTGCAGACCCGGCAGGACCTGTCGGCCCGCGTCGCGGAGCTGGCGACCGTACGCGACCACGAGCGGGAGCTGCACGCCCGTACGGTGCTGGCGCGCGAACACGCCCGGCTGGCACGGGAGATGCACGACGTGGTGTCCCACAAGGCCAGCCTGATGGCCGTGCAGGCGGGGGCGCTGGAGGTGACCGCCGCCGACCCGGAGGTCAAGGAGGCCGCGGGCACGCTGCGCCGGCTGGCGACGGGCACCCTGGAGGAGTTGCGCGGCATGATCGTGGTGCTGCGCGCGGCCGGTGCCGGGCCGACGGAACTGCTTCCGCAGCCGCGGCTGGGCAACCTGCCGGAGCTGGTCGAGGGGTCCGGGCTGGACGCCGAACTGCGCATGGACGGCGCCGACGGCCGCCGGCTTCCGGAGGCGGTCGAACGGACCGCGTACCGCACGGTGCAGGAGGCGCTGACCAACGTCCGCAAGCACGCGCCCGGCGCCCGCACGCTGGTCACCGTCGACGTCGACGACGAGGCGCTGCGGGTGAGCATCCGCAACGGGCCGCCGGACGGGGCGGCGCCGCGTCCGGACATCCCCGGCGGCGGCCACGGCATCGTGGGCCTCCAGGAGCGCGCCGTGCTGCTCGGCGGCCGGCTGACGTTCGGGCCGACCCCGGAAGGGGGCTACGCCGTGCGCGCCGAGGTGCCGCTGGAGCGCCCCGCGAAGCCCGCGTCCGCGCACTGAGCCGGCGCCGGAGACCCTGCTCTCCGTCCTGCCGTTCGTCCGCCCTCCGTCCGCGAGCATCCGTCCGAGGCCAGCCGAATGGGCGAAAGGAGATGCGGCGGGCGGCGCGGAGAGCGAGCGTGGAGGCATGGCCCGTGCACCCGTCGTCGTGTATCCGCCCGCGGAGGGCGGCGGTGGCGGCCGCCGTGTCCGTGCCGACGGAACGATCCTCGGCATCGCGTACAGCGAGGCCGACCTGCTGGAGTTCCTGCGCCGTGCGGGCCTGGACCCGGACGGCATCCGGCTGGACGACCCGGACCTGATCGAGTGGCGCGGCGGCGGGCCCGACGTGTGGCTGTGAGGCGTCCGGGCGGCCGAGGGGGGCCGGGCGTCAGAGGTCGGACCAACGGCACCCGCTCCGTGTTATCCACCGGTTGGGGATGATTCGTCCACCCGTGGTCTTCTGCTTCCCGGGCCCGTCACTTTCGCACCCCGCCCGCTTATTGTCGCGTGCATGACGCCCCTGCTTTCCTGGCGGCATCCGGCCCGGACGGAAACACGATTCCACTACGCCTCCAGGAGAGCGCATGTTCCGATTCCACGGCAGACGCGCCGCCCGAAGACTCCTCACGACGGTCGTCTCGGCCGGCGCGGTACTGGCGACGATGGTCGCCCTCCCCGCCGCCGCCACGGCCGCACCGCAGCAGGCGCCGATCGCCCCGTCCCTCGCCTACTCCGGCTCGTGCCCGACCGCCGGTGTGATCAGCCAGGGCTACCACGACGGGCACGACGGCGTGGACATCGCCAACAGCCGGGGCACGCCCATCTACGCCGTCGGCCCCGGCACCGTCACCCACTCCGGCCCGGCCGGCGGGTACGGCCAGTGGATCCGCATCCGGCACACCGACGGCACGGTCACCGAATACGGGCACATGTACCACCGCGACGTGTCCGTCGGGCAGACCGTCAGCGGCGGCCAGCGCATCGCGCTGATGGGCAGCGAAGGCCAGTCCACCGGCCCGCACCTGCACTTCGAGGTCCACCCTGACGGCGGCTTCGGCTTCGGCGCCAACCCCGTCACCTACCTGTCGGCGCGCGGCGTCGGCCTGCCCTGCACCCCGGGGGGCGGAGGCGGGGACGGCACGTCCTTCCCGACCTGGGGCTCCGGCGTGAACATCCGCGCCCAGGCCACCACCAACTCCTCCGTGACCGCCACCCTCTCCGGGCCGACGACCGTCACCGTGCAGTGCCAGAAGCGCGGCCAGATGGTGCACTACGGCGGCTACAGCAACGACGCCTGGTCCTACCTGCCGGACTACGGCGGCTACATCTCGAACATCTTCATCGACGTCTCCGACGCCTGGCTGCCGGGGGTGCCGACGTGCTGACCTCGCGGGTACGACGCCACCGGGCGCTGAGCGGCGCCGTCGCACTGCTCGCCATGGTCGGCCTGGGCGCCGCCTCCGGCCCGGCCGGTGCCGCCCCCGCTGCCCCGGCGAAGCCGGGCCAGGAGGTGTCCTGGCGTGCGGAGTTGGGTGTGCGGGGCGGTGACGACGTGGGCGTGCGTTTCGCCGACGGTGCGTTGCGGCTGCGTGCGGAGGGGGTGCGTCCGGCGTCGGCCGGGGGTGAGGGCGCGCAGGGTGCGGCGGTGCTGCCCGTGCGCGACCTGGGCCGTGCGGTGCACCGGGTGTCGGTGGATCTGGAGGCGCGGACGCCGCAGGGCACGCGGGTCGCGGTCGACGTGCGCGGGCGCGGCGCGGGTGGCGTGTGGACGGAGTGGCGGGAGGCGGCGGCCGGTGCGCCGGCGCTGCTGCCGCGTGCGGCGTCCTCGGTGCAGGCGCGGGTGACCCTGTTCGGGATGGCGGACGGCTCGGCCGGTCCGGTGGTGGAGGGGTTGCGGCTGTCGGCGGAGGCGGTGCCGGCCTCGGAGCGGGCGAAGGAGCGGCCGCGGGCGGCTGCGGCGTTCTCCGCGACGGTGTTCGCGACCCGTGAGGGTCTGGTGGGGCACACCACGGCCAACGGTCATGTCATCCAGCCCGACGACCACTTCGTGGCGCTGCCCTCGCG
>NZ_AUFD01000016.1:0-138244 GCF_000426325.1 Streptomyces sp. CNS606 | reverse complement strand
CGCACCCCCTGCCTCGAAGGCCGTGACAACCTGCTCCCCGCAGCCAGGGACATGGGATTCCGCTACGACTCCAGCGGCAACGGCACCCAGGTGTGGCCCGGCAAGGAGGAAGGGCTGTGGGACCTGCCGTTGCAGCAGATCCCCATGCCCGGGCGTTCGTTCGAGACCCTGTCGATGGACTACAACTTCCTCGCCAACCAGTCCGGCACGGTCGAGGGCGACCCGGCCAGGCGGGCGTACTGGGAGCGTCAGTGGCACGACGGTCTCCTGCAGGGCTTCCGCCGCGCCTACGAGGGCAACCGTGCCCCGATGATCGTCGGCAACCACTTCGAGCAGTGGAACGGCGGCATCTACATGGAGGGCCTCGCCGAGGTCATCAAGACGGTGTGCCCGCTGGAGGACGTGCGCTGCGTCTCCTTCAAGCAGCTCGTCGACTGGCTCGACGCCCAGGACCCCCGCGTGCTGGCGAAGCTCCGCACACTGGGCGTCGGCGAGAAACCGAAGGGTGGATGGGAGCGGTTCCTGGCCGGGAAGGCCGCCCGGCCGGTGGCGCCGTCCGCCGCCGCTCCCCCTGCGGCGCCCGACGCCACGTAGGCCGGGTCGGCTGCGCCCGCCCGCGCCCGCCCGCGCCCGCCCGCAGCCGCCCGAGTCGGCGGTCAGACCGGCTGCGGTGCGGCGACCGTGAGCGCGGACTCCCGGAGCACGAAGCCGGGGTCGACCTGGGCGGCCAGGTCGACCCCGGTTCGCGCGTTCCCCCAGCTCTCCGCGTTGCGCAGGTGGAAGTGCACCATCTGCTGGGTGTACCGCTCCCAGTCGCGACGCTCGTACGTCTCGTCCGCGGCGATGTGCAGGGCCGCGAGCGCGGCGGCATCGGTCTCTCCGAGCGCGCTGAACGGTCGCGGACGACCCCGTTCGGCGGACCTCACCCAGTCCGAGTGCCCGAGGACGGTGAGCAGGTCGTCGCCCACTTCCGACCGGAGGAAGGCCAGGTCGTCGGCGTCCTGCACCTTGTTGCCCACCACGTGCAGCGCGACGCCGAAGTCCCGGGCGTACTCCTTGTACTGCCGGTACACCGCGACGCCCTTACGGGTCGGCTCGGCCACCAGGAACGTCATGTCGAAGCGGGTGAACATCCCGGAGGCGAACGAGTCGCTGCCGGCGGTCATGTCGACCACCACGTACTCGTCACGGCCGTCCACCAGGTGGTTCAGGCAGAGTTCCACCGCGCCGACCTTGGAGTGGTAGCAGGCGACGCCGAGATCGGATTCGGTGAAGGGTCCGGTGACGAGAAGCCGGACCGTGCCCTCGTCCAGCGTCACCTTGCGGGCGCAGGCGTCGAAGACCGGGTTGTCCTCGGTCACGCGCAACAGGCGGGAGCCCTCGCCCGGAGGCGTCGTCTTGATCATCTTGTCGGCGGAAGGGATGCGGGGGTTCGACCCGCGCAGGTGTTCCTTGACCAGGGGCAGGTGCGCGCCCATGGCGGGCAGCGCCGCGGCAGCCTCCTCGTCCATGCCCAGGGTGGCCCCCAGGTGCTGGTTGATGTCGGCATCGACGGCGAGGACCGGGAGGCCCACGGCGGCGAGACGGCGGATGAACAGGGAGGACAGCGTGGTCTTGCCACTGCCGCCCTTGCCGACGAAAGCGATCTTCATGTTCATCAGCGTAACCGGATGACCGCAGGGAGTGGTGAAGGTGAGTGAACAAGACCACTCGATCGAGGGGCATGCGTCACGGCGGGGGTGCGTAGGCTCATACGCATGAGTAACCCCGCCGGTCGCCCTGCCGAAGATCCCCTTGCTCCGCTCGCCGAACTGCCCGGCGTCGCCGAGGCCGTGGAATCGGTGCGGAAATCCGTCGACCGGGTCTACGGGCACCGGGTGATGCGGCGCCGCAGCGCCGAGATCAGCTCCGAGGCGGCCCTGCGAGGGGCGCGGGCCTCCGCGGCGCTTGCAGGCGCGGACTGGGCACTCGAGGAGGTCCGGCGCCGCAGTGACTTCGGCGTCGAGGAGGAGGCCCGCACCGTGGGCGGGGCGCTGCGGGTGACGGCGGAGTGCGGGCAACTGCTGAGTGTCTGGCGTCAGTCGCCGTTGCGGGTGCTCGCCCGGCTCCATCTGGTCGCCGCCGGCGGAGCCGGAGGGGACGATGCCGTGGGGCGTCCACGACTGGCGGGCGAGCCGGTCGACTCCACGCGCGAGCCGGCCGTGCCGGGCGTGCCGCTGCCGGACGCCGACGAGGTGGCCGGCCGCCTGGACGGTCTCGGGCGGCTCCTGGTGGCCGGATCGTCCGCCCCTGCGCTGGTGACCGCGGGGATCGTGCACGGCGAGATCCTGGCGCTGCGTCCGTTCCGCTCGCACAACGGCCTCGTGGCCCGCGCGGCGGAACGGATCGTTCTCATCGGCAGCGGGCTGGACCCGAAGGCGGTGTGTCCGTCGGAGGTCGGGCATGCGGAGGTGGGCGCCGCCGACTACCTGGAAGCGCTCGCCGGCTACGCGTCCGGCACACCCGAGGGCATGGCGGAATGGCTCGCCCACTGCGGGAAGGCCGTCGAACTGGGAAGCAGGGAGAGCACGGCGGTGTGCGAGGCACTCCAGCGCGGTGCCGCCTGACCGTCCGCCCCGGAGGCTCGCGGTGACCGGAGTTCTCGGGCCCGCGGCAGCAGGCACGCGGGCGCAAGGATGCGGCGGCACCGCGAACGGTACCGCCGCTGGCATGTTCACCGAGTTACCAGTGCGTGCTCCACATAGCGTCCATCAGGTCGGGACTTTGCCCGTCTCCTGGTGCGACTGGCCCGAATCGCGGGTCGGCTGCGCGTGGGTGCCCGGTGTTCATGCGTCCGGTCCGTGGGGCCTTGTTGCGTGAACGGGATCCTCTCGGATGCCGCCGGTCTCGCGGGCCGTTGACTCCTTTGTACCGCTGGCGGAGATCGAGTGGAACCCCCGCCCGGACATCTTTACTTTCGCCTTCAAACAGTCTCGAAGCGAGCACGCCGTCTGCCGCTGTACCACACCGCGGCGGCCGTGGCGGCGCCCGCGAGCAGGGCGGCACCCGCCACGGCGAGCGTCGGGCGGGAGGGCAGGGAGAACGAGGGCAGGCGCTGCTTCAAACGCACCGGGCGGCTGAAGCCCAGCACCGGCCAGCCCCGTGCGAGCGCCTCCCTGCGCAGCGCGCGGTCCGGGTTGACGGCGTGCGGATGGCCGACCGATTCCAGCATCGGCAGGTCGGTCGCCGAGTCGCTGTAGGCGTAGCAGCGGCTCAGGTCGTACCCCTCCGACGCGGCGAGCTCCGCGATGGCCTCCGCCTTGGTCGGCCCGTACGCGTAGTACTCCACCTCGCCGGTGAAGCAGCCGTCCTCCACCACCATGCGGGTCGCGACCACCTTGTCGGCGCCGAGCATCTCACCGATGGGCTCCACGACTTCGGCGCCCGAGGTGGAGACGATCACCACGTCGCGGCCGGCGAGATGGTGCTGCTCGATGAGCGTGGCCGCTTCGTCGTAGATGATCGGGTCGATGCGCTCGTGCAGGGTCTCCGCGACGATCTCCTTCACCTGCTGCACGTTCCAGCCGCGGCAGAGGGCGGACAGGTACTGCCGCATCCGCTCCATCTGGGCATGGTCGGCGCGACCCAGGAGAAAGACGAACTGGGTGTAGGCGGTGCGCAGCACCGCCCGGCGATTGATCAAGCCACCTTGGTAGAAGGACCTGCCGAAGGTGAGCGTGCTCGACTTCGCAATGACCGTCTTGTCCAGGTCGAAGAAGGCGGCCGTACGGGGCAGCGACTGGATTTCCACGGCACTGAGCATAGGGGCCCACCATTCGGCGTAAGCTGTGGCGCGTGGGTTTGCCTGAGAAGGCTCTCGGGTACACCATGGAAGTCACGGATCGTTCGCGACCGTGCTAACCCGGCCCGACTCCTCCCCCCCGAGTCGGCCGTGGAGACGACCCCCGCTCTCCCCCCCGGCGGGGGTCGTCGCATGTCCGGGGGTCTTCCCGTCAGCGGTTCCGTCCGCTCTTCTCCCCGCCGCACGTCGGTCTCGGGGTGGCGTCTCGCTCACCAGTGAACCGTCACTGTGCGTCATCGCGTGGTTCCTCTGCGAAAGTCACTGGTTCGGGGCCCGGAGTTATTCACAACTGCCGGGTGGTCCACCGTTTCCCACCATGATCCACACGATTCTCCGGTTCGCGGCACGTTGTTTCCCGCAAGCCGTCCGCAGCCGTTTGCGGACGCGACGAAATGACGTGCGAAGGGAGCTGCGAAGTGGCGGAGAACGTCTTGATCGTCACGGAGGACGACGGCCTGCTGGACGATCTGCTGCGGTTGTGCGCCGCGGCCGGCGCGGAGGCTCAGGTCGCCCACGGAGTGCCCGCCGACCGCGCCGCGTGGACCTGCTGGGCCGCGGCCGAAGCGTGGGAACGCGCACCGCTGGTGCTGGTGGGCGACGACTGCGCGGGCGTCGCCGGCGGGCTCGCCGGGGCCGGCACCGGCCCGCCGCACGACGCCCGCCGGGCCGGGGTGCTGCTCGTCGGCCGGGACATGGACGACCCGGGTGTGTGGGAGCGCGGCGTGCGCATCGGTGCCGAGGGCGTGGTGCTGCTGCCCGATGCGGAGAGCTGGCTCACCGGGAGGATCGCCGATGCGGCGGAAGGCGTCGGGAATCCCGCGCTGACCGTCGGCGTCTTCGGCGGGCGCGGCGGGGCGGGAGCCTCCACCCTTGCCTGCGCGCTGGCGCTCTCCTCGGCACGCGCCGGCCGGCGGACGGTTCTGATCGACGGGGACCCACTGGGCGGCGGACTCGACGTCCTGCTCGGCGGCGAGAGGACGGAGGGACTGCGATGGCCGGCGTTCGCCGAGTCGCGGGGCCGGGTGGGCGGCGCCGCGTTCGAGGAGTCGCTGCCGAGGCTGCACGGCTTGAGCGTGCTCAGCTGGGACCGCGGGGACTCCGTGACGATCTCCGGGGACGCGATGAGGTCCGTCCTCGGAGCAGCCCGGCGGCGTGGTGGTGTGGTGGTCGTCGACCTGCCGCGGCGGATGGACGAGGCGGTGACCGAGGTCCTCGCCCAACTGGATCTCGGACTGCTGGTGGTACCGGCCGAACTGCGCGCCGTCGCGGCCTCGCATCGCGTCGCCGGGCGGGCCCGGATGGTGCTTCGTGACCTGCGCGCCGTCGTCCGCCCGCCGGGTGGCCCGCAGGGCGGGAGGTACGGCCGCGGGCTGGACGAGCACGAGACGGCCCGGCTGCTCGGGCTGCCGCTGGCCGGGGAACTCCCCTGGGAGACCGGACTGACCGAGGCCGTGGACCGGGGCGTACCGCCCGGTGACGACGAACGCGGGGCGCTCTCCCGCTTCGCCCGGGAGTTCTGGGACCGTGCGCTTCCCGTCGGAGCCGGCCGGACCACCCCCGGCGGACACGGCGAGGGCCGTGACGGAGGTGCGACGGCGTGAGCGGCCTGCACACCGCCGAAGAACCCGGCGCCCGCACCGGGCGTCGCCGCAGGCCCGCCCCCGGAGTGGACCGCTCCCTGCTGGACGCCGTGCGGCTCCGGCTCGCGGAAGCCGGGGCCGAGCCCACACCGGCCGGAGTGGCCGCAGCCCTTCGCGCCCAGGGCCGTCTGCTCGGCGACAGCGCGGTGCTGCGGGTGGTCGAGGTACTGCGGTCCGAAATGGTCGGCACCGGGCCGCTCGAGCCACTGCTCGCGGATCCCCGGGTGACCGACGTGCTGGTCACCGGGCCGGACGAGGTGTGGGTCGACCGCGGTACCGGCCTGGAACGCACCCGGGTGCGGTTCTCCGACTCCGAGGCTGTGCGGCGCTTGGCGCAGCGGCTCGCGACTTCGGCCGGCCGACGGCTGGACGACGCACGGCCCTGGGTGGACGCCCGGCTTCCCGACGGCACCCGGCTGCACGCCGTCCTGCCGCCCGTCGCCGTAGGCACGACCTGTCTCTCCCTGCGAGTGGTACGGCACCGGCCCTTCGACCTCGACGAACTCGCCGCGGCGGGCACCCTGCCACCCGGCGGCGACAGGCTGCTGCGCGCCATGGTCGACGCGCGCCTCTCCTTCCTGGTCAGCGGCGGCACCGGTACCGGCAAGACCACGCTCCTCTCCTGCCTGCTCGGGCTGGTGGGGGCGCGTGAGCGCCTCGTGCTGGCGGAGGACTCGGCGGAGCTGCGGCCCGACCATCCGCACGTCGTCCGGCTGGAGACCCGGCCGGCCAACCAGGAAGGCGTCGGCCGCGTCGGGTTGCGCGACCTGGTGCGCCAGGCGCTGCGCATGCGTCCTGACCGCCTCGTGGTCGGCGAGGTCAGGGGCGCGGAGGTCACCGACCTCCTGATGGCCCTCAACACCGGCCACGAAGGCGGGTGCGGGACGGTGCACGCCAACGCCGCCGGCGACGTCCCCGCGCGGCTGGAAGCGCTGGCAGCGACCGCGGGGCTCGACCGGGGGGCTCTGCACAGCCAGTTGGCGGCGGCCCTGGACGCGGTCGTTCACCTCGTCCGCGAGCGCGACGGTGCCCGACGCGTCGCCGAGATCCATGTTCTGGAACGGGACGAGGCCGGCCTCGTCCGCACCCTGCCTGCGGCACGTTGGGGGCCCCGCGGCTTCGTCGCCGGACCGGGGGCGCCGCGTCTCGATGACCTGTGCCGACGGGGAGGTGCGCAGTGAGGGGCGGCCCCTGGTCCACGGAGGTGTCCGCCGCGTTCGCCGCCGCGCTCGCCTGTGCCGCCCTCCTCGCCTGGGTGCTGTGCGACCGGCGGGGCCCCGGACGTGCCCGGTTGCTGCTCGCCACCGGTGCGGACCCGGCGCCGCGGCCCGTCGGAGGCGGCCGTGCGCGGCTGCGCGGGGGTGCGTTGCGGGAGCGCCTGCCGAGGGGCGCCGTCGCGGCTCTCCAGCGGCCCTGGGCCCGCGCGGGGCGGGCCTGGTGGTGCCTGCCGGCGGGCGGCCTGGTCGGGGCCGTGGGCGAGTCGTGGATTCCGGCCGTGCTGGGCCTGTTCTCGGTTCCGGTGGCCGGACGGCTCGCGAGGAGACGCCGTGCACGGGAGGCCGCCGAGCGCACCGAGAACGCGGTCATCGACCTGTGCACCGATGTCGCGGGGGAACTGCGCGGGGGCCGTCTTCCCGCAGGCGCTCTTCTCAGCGCGGGGGCCGGGCGGTTGGGGAAGGAGGGCGCGGCGCTGCTGGCCGCCGCGCGGTTCGGCGGCGACGTACCGGCCGTGCTGCACAGGGCGGCGCGACTGCCCGGTGCGCACGGCCTCACGGGAGTGGCGGCGTGCTGGCAGGTCGCCACCGACGGAGGGGCGGGCCTCGCCGACGGCCTGGACCGGGTCGCCGACGCGCTGCGAGCCGAACGCGACCAGCGCGACGAACTGCGCGCACAGCTCGCCGGCCCGCGCTCCACCGCCGTCGTGCTCGCGCTGCTGCCGGCCTTCGGGCTGCTCCTCGGCACCGCCATGGGAGCCGAACCGCTGCACGTGCTGCTGCACAGCCCGGTCGGGCTGGGCTGCCTCGCGGTCGGCGGACTGCTCGAGTGGGCCGGGCTCGCCTGGGTCGCCCGGCTGGTGCGGACGGCTGAGGAGGAGTCGTGAGCACGGCGGCCGTGGCGGTGGGGGCGGCCTCGTCGGCGGTGATGACCGGGGCGGTGAAGCCGTTGGTGTGGTGGGTGATGGCCGTGCTCATGGCCGCCGGAGCCGTCGTCGCGGTGCTGCTGGGCTGGCGCGAGCAGCGGCTGCGGGGCGACCGGGCGCGTCACCTCGCCGGGGCGGAGACCGGGCGACCACTCCTCCCGCGCCGCCGGGACCGCAGGGACGGCCGACGGCACGGAGCGGACGGCACTCGCCGTCCGTCCGACGGCCCGTCGCGCCCCGACCGACGGTGGGGTGCGTGTGCGGGTGCGCTGAGCGCCGCCGTCGTCGTGCGCCTGCTGAGCAGTGGCCCGGGCGGGTGGCCGGCGGCCGTGTCGGCGGGGGTGGCCGTGTGGTGGTGGCTGCGCCGACGAGCCGGGCGTGCGAGGGAGGACGCGGTGTCCCGGACGGCCGTACGGGCGGTGGATCGGCAACTGCCCCTGGCCGCCGAACTGCTGGCCGCCTGCCTCACCGCCGGGTCCGGTCCCGCCCAGGCGGCGGAGGCCGTGGGCCGGTCCACCGGAGGACCGTTGGGCGACCGGCTGGTGCGCGCGGCAGCGGAACTGCGGCTGGGCGCCGAACCGGCGGCGGTGTGGGGCAGGTTCGGCGCCCAGCCCGGGTGCGACGGGCTCGCCCGGTGCATGGAGCGCGCCGGCACGACGGGTGTGCCGCCGGTGCAGGCGGTGGCCCGGCTGGCGGCCACCTGCCGGGCGCGGCGGGCGCGGGCGGCGGGCGTCCGGGCGCGCCGTGCCGCCGTCCTGGTCACCGGACCGCTGGGGCTGTGCTTCCTGCCCGCGTTTCTCACGGTCGGCGTCGCGCCCGTCGTGCTCGGCCTCGCCCGCTCCCTGCTCTGACCGCCCCGCCCCTACGACCCGAAAGACGACGGGCGTCGGACACGGAAACCGACCTCGGACACGAAAGGACGGATGGAACAGATGAAGCGAACCAGCAGGCGGGTCACCGCCGGCCGAGAATGCGGCACCACGCCGCGGCGGCGCCAGTGGCTTCGGCATTACCGGAAGCGCTGGGCGAGCGCCGTGCGCGGAAGGAGCGGCGACGCCGGCATGAGCACGGCGGAGTACGCCGTCGGCACGATCGCGGCCTGCGCGTTCGCCGCCGTGCTCTACAAGGTGGTCACCAGTGGTCCGGTGAGCGAGGCGATGCAGAAGCTCGTCGAGAGGGCTCTCGATGCGACGTTCTGACCGGAGTCGTCGGTGGCGCTTAGGACCTGTCCGGCGCCGGGGCATCGTGGCGCGAGGGAGAGACGCCGGTTACGTCACCGCGGAGACGGCCGTCGTCGTGCCGTCGCTCGTGGCGGTCGTCGGGATGCTGCTGTGGGGGCTGCTGGCCGTCGCCGGGGCTCTCCAGACCCAGGACGCGGCTCGGGCGGGTGCTCGTGCCGCCGCCCGGGGCGAACCGCCGTCCGTGGTCCGGGAGACCGCTCGCTCGGCGGCCCCGTCCGGGGCCGCCGTCGCGTGGTCGCGGGAAGGTGACCTGGTCCGGGTGCGGGTGGAGGCGCGCACGGCAGGGCCCGGCCCGCTGTCCCTCCCCTTGGAGGCCGAGGCGGTGGCGCTGGCCGAGGACTCTCTGGCGGGAACAGCCCTTCCGGCGACGGGTTCTCCGGCAGAGGCGGCCGCCACGGTGACCGGCCGATCCGCCTCCGGAGACGACCGGTGATCCGGCGCGCCGACTGCCCGCGCGGTGCCCGGGCGGGGGCCCGGCGCCCGCGGTGTGCCCTGCCGCGGGACGACCGTGGCTCCGCCTCGGTGTGGGCGGCTGCGTGCGCCGCTCTGCTCTGCCTCGTGTTCGGGGCGCTGCTGGCGCTGGGTCAGGTCACCGTCGCCCGCCACCGCGCCGCTGCCGCCGCAGACCTCGCGGCCCTCGCCGCGGCGCAGCGTGTCCTGCACGGGGAGGAGGAGGCGTGCGCGGTGGCCCGGCAGGTGGCCGGGGCCCAGAAGGCCCGGCTGGTGCGGTGCGCGGTGGCCGGTGAGGTCGCGGACGTCTCGGCGGCCGTCCGCACCGGGCCGTACACGACGAAGGCCCGTGCCCGCGCCGGACCGGCCTGGGCGCGGCCGCAGGGGTCACCGGGGACGTCCGCCACCCGCGTTCTGCGGGGAGGCGCCGTCCGGGGAGGGCGCGCCTGCGAGCAGTGCGCGCAGCAGGCGGAGGGCGCCCGCCTTGTGCAACGGCTCGTTCCCGTTGCCGCACTTGGGCGACTGGACGCACGAGGGGCAGCCCGCGTCGCACTCGCAGGAGGCGATCGCCTCGCGCGTGGCCGTCAGCCATGCGGACGCCGTGCGGAAGGCGCGTTCGGCGAACCCCGCGCCCCCGGGATGCCCGTCGTACACGAACACCGTGGGCAGCAGGGTGTCGGGGTGCAGGGGGACGGACACGCCCCCGATGTCCCACCGGTCGCAGGTGGCGAAGAGCGGAAGCAGGCCGATGGAGGCGTGCTCGGCCGCGTGCAGTGCGCCGGGCAGGATCTCGGGGCCCACGGCTGCCGCGTCGAGCTGGTCCTCGGTGACGGTCCACCACACCGCGCGGGTCCGCAGGGTACGCGCCGGCAGGTCGAGTCTGGTCTCGCCCAGGACCTCGCCCGTGACGAGCTTCCGGCGCAGGTAGGAGACCACCTGATGGGTGACCTCGACGGAACCGAAGTGCAGCCGCCCCCGACCCCAGGGAACTTCCTTCTCGGTCTCCAGGACGGAGACCGAGGTGGTGTCGCGGGCCATGGTGGTCCAGGGTGGCGACGACTCCTCCACGAGGGCGACGGACTCGTCCAGGTCCAGGCTCCGCACCATGTAGGTGCGTCCCTGGTGGAGGTGGACCGCCCCGTCGTGCACGGTGGTGTGGGCCGCCCCCGCGTCCACGGTGCCGAGCACACGGCCGGTGCCGGACTCCACGACCTGCACCGGGGAGCCGCCGCTGCCCCGGATGTCGGTGAGGTCCGCCGCACGCTCCCGCCTGGTCCAGTACCAGGCCGTGCCCCTCCGGCGCAGCAGACGGCGCTGTTCGAGCTGGGCGACGAGGTCGCCGAACTCGGTGCCGAACAGTTCCGCGTCCCGCTCGGTGAGCGGGCTCTCCGCCGCCGCGGCGCACAGGTGCGGCGCGAGCACGTACGGGTTGTCCGGGTCCAGGACGGTCGACTCGACGGGGTGGGAGAAGACCGCCTCGGGGTGGTGCACGAGATAGGTGTCCAGCGGATCGTCCCGGGCGACCAGCACGGCCAGAGCTCCTTCGCCCGTACGGCCGGCCCGGCCCGCCTGCTGCCACAGCGAGGCGCGGGTCCCGGGGTAGCCCGTGATCAGGACGGCGTCCAGTCCCGCGACGTCGACCCCGAGTTCCAGCGCGTTCGTCGCGGCGAGGCCGAGGAGTTCGCCGCTGTGCAGCGCCCCCTCCAGAGCCCGTCGTTCCTCGGGCAGATACCCGCCCCGGTACGCGGCCACCCGGCGCGGGAGGGACCGGTCGACCTGTGCCAGCCGGTCCTGGGCGATCAGCGAGATCAGCTCGGCCCCGCGCCGGGAGCGCACGAACGCCACCGTGCGCACCCCCTGGACGGCCAGGTCGGTGAGCAGCTCCGCCGTCTCCGCGGTGGCGGTGCGGCGGACCGGGGCGCCGCGTTCGCCGGACAGCTCGGTCAGTGGCGGCTCCCAGAGCGCGAAGAGGAGTTCGCCGCGTGGCGAGGCGTCCTCCGTCACGGCGGTGACCGGGAGGCCGGTCAGCCGGCCGGCCGCCTCGGCGGGGTCGGCCGAGGTCGCGGACGCCAGCAGGAACACCGGGTCGGCGCCGTAGCGGGCGCACAGGCGCCGCAGCCGGCGCAGGACCTGCGCGACGTGCGAGCCGAACACGCCCCGGTAGGTGTGGCATTCGTCGACGACCACGTAGCGCAGCGCGCGGAGGAAGGAGGACCAGCGGGTGTGCTGGGGGAGGATCCCACGGTGCAGCATGTCGGGGTTGGTGAGGAGGTAGTTCGCGTACAGCCGGGCCCACTCGCGCTCCTCCGGCCCGGTGTCCCCGTCGTGTACGGCGGCCCGCACGGCGTCGCCGAGCGGCGTGGCGAGCGCGGCCGCCTTGCGGCGCTGGTCGGCCGCCAGTGCCTTGGTGGGGGCGAGGTAGAGCGCGGTCGCGCCCCGCCCGTTCGGTGCCTCGGCGCCCTCGACCAGGGCGCTGAGGGTGGGGATCAGATAGGCCAGCGACTTGCCGGAGGCGGTGCCCGTCGACACCACCGTGGACGTCCCGTCGAGGGCGAGGGACGCCACCTGAGCCTGGTGTTCCCAGAGGCGGTCGATACCGGTGAGCCGCACGGACTCCACCACTTCCGCACGGATGCGAGCAGGCCAGTCTGCATGACGACCCGGCCGCGGGGGCACATGCTCCGTATGAGTGACGCGCGCGGCCCGGTCCGCCCCGGCGGCAAGCCTGCCGAGCACCGTCTGCGGGTGGTGAGTGTTGGCCATCGGCACCGAGTGTGTCACTGGCACGACGGACAATGGACGCAAGCCGTCGTGCACGGCTGGCGGTAAGTGATTGAATGCTTCTGCGGCTGCCGATCCGTCCCCTGCGCCGCTCCGCCACGGCGGGGTGCCAGGACGGGGCTCTCCACACGGGGATTTCCGGGGGCGGACCGCTCGATAGCAAGGTGCTGGAGGATCAGTGGACCTGTCTCTGTCGACCCGTACTGTTGGCGATCGCACGATCGTCGAGGTCGGTGGCGAGATTGATGTATACACCGCGCCCAAGCTGCGCGAGCAGCTCGTCGAACTCGTGAACGACGGCAGTTACCACCTCGTTGTGGACATGGAGGGCGTGGACTTCCTCGACTCCACCGGTCTCGGTGTGCTCGTCGGCGGACTGAAGCGGGTGCGCGCCCATGAGGGCTCGCTGCGCCTGGTCTGCAACCAGGAGCGCATTCTCAAGATCTTCCGTATCACGGGCCTGACCAAGGTGTTCCCGATCCACGGATCGGTCGACGAGGCCGTCGCGGCCACCGACTGACACCCATCACGCCCCGTCCGGCCGTGCGTCCGCCGCGCACGGCCCGGACCGTCGGATGACGGGGTCCCGCGCGCTGCCCGACGGGCGGCCGCGGTGCCCGTGAATGCACACCTGTCGACCGAGAGGGATGGCATGGCCACCGTCGAACTCCGCTTCAGCGCGCTCCCCGAGCATGTGCGGACAGCGCGTCTGGTGGCCGCCGCCGTGGCGCGGCGCGCCGGGGTCGACGAGACCGTGCTCGACGAGGTGCGGCTCGCCGTCGGTGAGGCGTGCACTCGTGCCGTCGGGCTGCACATGAGCAACGGCGTCGGCAGCCCGGTCAGGGTCGCGCTGATCGAGGACGAGAAGAAGTTCTCGATCGAGGTCGGCGACGACGCGCCGGGCCGGGGCGGCGCCCTGGTCCCGGGTGCCCGCGACGAGATCCCGGGCCCCGCCACGGAGGAGGACGAGGCCGAGGGGGACATGGGTCTCGCGGTCATCAGCGGTCTCGTCGACGACGTGGAGATCACCGCCGACGACACCGGTGGCACCATTCGCATGAGTTGGCCCGCCACGGCGGTTCCGCCCACGCCCGCCGCCCCCTGATCCGGCCGACCTGACCGGAGCCCGACAGGCTTCGGACGCGCCTGCGCGGGCGCCGGTCCACCCGTCCGCGGACGACCGACGCCTGCGGACGGTGCCTGCGGATCCCGCCGCCCCGGTTCCCCCGCCGCGGCGGCACCGGTCCCGCCCCGTCACACGGCTGTCGGGCACCGCCGCCCACGCGTGCCGGCTCAGGACGTCTACCTGGCCGTAAACCGCGGCGCCGGGCCTTTCTTGTGATCTTTCACCTGTCATTTCTCTGAAGAATGTAAAGACCTTTGTGATCATCGGCGGAGATCATTTTCTGTCGCCGGTCAATTCGCCCGGGTCCCTCGCGCGGGCGAAATTTCGCGCCCCTTTCATTCGATCTTCGCTGTTGACGGCGAATTCCTGGTCTCGCACTCTGTTTGGAAGCGGATCAGCTCCCTAGAATCCGTCCACATCTTTGCTGCAGGACGCCTGAGCGTGCTTGCGCGCGCCCATGTGCCAAACGTCAAGGAGGACGAATGGCGGGGCATCTCACCCCTCTCCAGACCCACCAGCATCAGCAGCTCGCCGATGCCGTGCTGACCGCGGGCAACCGCGGTCTCGTGATCGTGATCGCGCTCGTCGCCCTGGCCGCACTCGGCGTGGCGGTGGTGCTCGTCAAACAGGTTCTCGCCGCCGGTGAAGGCACCGAGAGCATGAAGAAGATCGCCGCCGCGGTGCAGGAGGGCGCCAACGCCTATCTCGCGCGGCAGCTGCGCACCCTCGGCGTTTTCGCCGTGGTGGTGTTCTTCCTGCTGATGTTGCTGCCCGCGGACGATATGGCGCAGCGCATCGGCCGATCGTTGTTCTTCCTCGTGGGAGCCGGTTTCTCGGCCGCCACCGGATACATCGGCATGTGGCTGGCGGTGCGCAGCAATGTGCGCGTGGCCGCTGCGGCCCGTGAGGCGACGCCCGAGGGCGGGGACGCGAAGTCGGGTTCTGTCGATCTCACCGCCGTCGCCCACAAGGCCACGAAGATCGCCTTCCGCACGGGCGGTGTGGTCGGCATGTTCACCGTCGGCCTCGGCCTGCTCGGTGCAGCGGTCGTCGTCCTCGTCTACGCGGCCGACGCGCCGAAGGTGCTGGAGGGCTTCGGCCTCGGCGCCGCGCTGATCGCCATGTTCATGCGTGTCGGTGGCGGCATCTTCACCAAGGCCGCCGACGTCGGTGCCGACCTCGTCGGCAAGGTCGAGCAGGGCATCCCCGAGGACGACCCGCGCAACGCCGCCACCATCGCGGACAACGTCGGCGACAACGTGGGCGACTGCGCCGGCATGGCCGCAGACCTGTTCGAGTCCTACGCCGTCACCCTGGTCGCCGCGCTCATCCTGGGCACGGCGGTCTTCGGCGACGCCGGCCTGGCGTTCCCGCTGCTGGTCCCCGCCATCGGTGTGATCACCGCGGTGATCGGCGTCTTCACCGTCGCCCCGCGCCGCAGCGACCGCAGCGGGATGACGGCCATCAACCGCGGCTTCTTCATCTCCGCGGTGATCTCCCTGGTGCTGGTGGCCGTGGCCGCGGTCCTGTACCTGCCGTCCAGCTACGCGGACCTGGACAACGTCCCGGCCGCCATCCAGGGCCACGAGGGCAACCCGCAGGTCCTGGCGATCGTCGCGGTCGCCATCGGCATCGTGCTGGCCGCGGTGATCCAGCAGCTCACCGGCTACTTCACCGAGACCAGCCGGAAGCCGGTGCGCGACATCGGACGGACCTCGCTCACCGGCCCGGCGACCGTCGTGCTGTCCGGCATCTCGCTCGGTCTGGAGTCGGCCGTCTACACCGCGCTGCTCATCGGCCTCAGCGTCTACGGGGCGTTCCTGCTCGGCGGCGGCACGCTGCTGCTGGCGCTGTTCGCCGTCGCGCTGGCGGGCACCGGCCTGCTCACCACGGTCGGTGTGATCGTCGCCATGGACACCTTCGGTCCGGTCTCCGACAACGCGCAGGGCATCGCCGAGATGTCCGGCGACGTGGAGGGCGCCGGCGCCCAGGTCCTCACCGACCTGGACGCGGTGGGCAACACCACCAAGGCGATCACCAAGGGCATCGCCATCGCGACCGCGGTCCTCGCCGCGGCCGCGCTGTTCGGCTCGTACCGCACCGAACTGTCCTCGGCCCTGGCCGAGGCCGGCGAGGGTGCGGGGGAGATGCTGACCGTGCTCGACATCGCGCAGCCCAGCACGCTGGTCGGCCTGATGCTCGGCGCGAGCGTCGTCTTCCTCTTCTCGGGCCTCGCCATCAGCGCCGTGTCCCGTTCCGCCGGGTCGGTGGTCTACGAGGTGCGGCGTCAGTTCCGGGAGAAGCCCGGAATCATGGACTACACCGAGAAGCCCGAGTACGGCCGGGTCGTCGACATCTGCACCAAGGACGCGCTGCGCGAGCTGACCACCCCGGGCCTGCTCGCCGTGTTCGCGCCCATCGTCGTCGGCTTCACGCTCGGCGTCGGGGCGCTGGCCGCGTTCCTGGCGGGCGCGATCGGCGCGGGCACGCTGATGGCGGTCTTCCTGGCGAACTCGGGCGGTGCCTGGGACAACGCCAAGAAGCTGGTGGAGGACGGTCATCACGGCGGCAAGGGCAGCGAGGCCCATGAGGCGACCGTGATCGGCGACACCGTCGGCGACCCGTTCAAGGACACCGCTGGCCCGGCGATCAACCCGCTGCTGAAGGTGATGAACCTGGTGGCGCTGCTGATCGGTCCGGCTGTGGTGCAGTTCAGCTACGGAGAGGACAAGAGCGTGGGCATGCGCGTGGTGATCGCGTTGGTCTCCGCGCTCGTCATCGTCGGTGCGGTGTACGTCTCCAAGCGCCGGGGCATCGCGATGGGTGAGGAAGGCAACAACGAGCGCACCGCGAAGTCGCAGGACGCGGTCGCCACTTCCTGACCGATACCTGACAGCGAGCGGCTGACCTGCTCCAACAGGCGGGCGGGCGAGGGCTCTTGAGCTCCCGCCCGCCCGCTTCGTCGTGCACGGAAACACCGGAGGCGGCGTCGCACGGGCTGTGGCAAACGGCTCAATCGGGGACAGAGCGGTCGCCCGGCTCGTCACGGATGCCGTCTTGGCGTGTAAGTTCCGGGCCGGAAGAGCCACGAAGGGACCGATCGGTGAACAAGAAGCTCGCAGCCGCACTGACCGGAGGTGCGGCACTCGTCCTCACGCTGACCGGCTGCGGCGACGACGGCGCGGACACCGCGGCGTGGGCCAAGAAGGTCTGCGACAAGGTCAAGCCGCAGGTGGACAAGATCCAGCAGGCCAACAAGTCGATCAACGAGGCCTCGCAGCAGAAGAAGTCCCCCGAAGAGGTCCAGAAGATCGACTCGGCGGCCTTCCAGGACATCTCCGAGGCCTACAAGGCCCTGGCGGACGCCGTCGACGACGCGGGCGTCCCGCCGGTCGAGAACGGCGAGAAGCTCGAGACGAACGCGGTCGACGAGCTCAAGGGCCTGTCCAAGTCCTACGCCGGTCTCAAGAAGACCGTGGACGAACTGGACACCGGCGACCAGTCCGAGTTCGCCGAGGGCCTCAAGGGGCTGGCGCAGGAGCTGGGCCGTCTCGGCGAGAGCGGTGACAAGTCGCTGCAGAAGCTCCAGTCCGGCGAACTCGGCCAGGCCATGTCGGAGCAGGAGGGCTGCCGCAAGGCCTCCCCGGGCAGCACGCCGACCACCTGATCCGCGTCCGCTGCCCGCCCGGGTGCCGCCGGGGGCTGCCTCAACGGCGGACCCGGGCGTCACAATGGACGCCGTGGTCAACTCTGAAGGGTCCGCCGGCCCCGCCCCCGTCCCCGCGCCCGACTCCGCCGAACGGATCCGCGAGGCGCTGCTCGCCGCCCGGTTCACCCCGGACGGACTGCTGGAACTGCTGGGCGCCTCCGCGTATGCGGCGCTCGCCCGCAACGAGACCGTTCCCGCCCGCCGCGCCCTGCGCGCGGAAGGCCCCCTGGAGACCCTCGTCCGGCTGTTCCTGCTCCAGCGGCCCGTCCCCGAGGAGCAGGCCCGCGGTGCGCTGCCCCTCGACGCGGCGCTGAACGACGGCTGGCTGGTCCGCACCGACCCGTCCGCGGCGCCGCCCGGGGGTCCCGCCGTGCGGGCCGCCGTCGACATCCGCCCGTACGGCGGTCCGGACGGCGAGGACTGGTGGATCGTCTCCGACCTGGGCTGCGCCGTGGGCGGCGCGTCCGGCATCGCCGGCCAGTACGAGGACGTGGTCCTCGGCGTGGGCGGCGCGTCGACCACGCTGGCGGGGCTGACCGTCCGTACGCCCGTCGCGCGTGCCCTGGACCTGGGCACCGGCTCCGGTATCCAGGCGCTGCACGCCACCCGCCACGCCGCCCGGGTCACCGCCACCGACGTCAACCCGCGCGCCCTCGCCTTCACCCGCCTCACCCTCGCCCTCTCCGGCGCGCCCGAAGCGGACCTGCGCGAGGGGTCACTGCTGGAGCCTGTCGCCGACGAGGCTCCGTACGACCTGATCGTCTCCAATCCGCCGCTGGTCATCTCGCCGGACAGCCGGTTCGAGTACCGGGACGGCGGCATGCGCGGCGACGACCTGTGCCGCACCCTCGTGCAGCAGGCCGCCGGGCACCTCGCCGAGGGCGGCCATCTCCAGCTCCTCGCCAACTGGGAGCACCGCGACGGCGAGGACTGGCGCGACCGGCTGAGGTCCTGGGTGCCGGCCGGATGCGACGCGTGGATCCTGCAGCGCGACGTGCAGGACGTCAGCCAGTACGCCGAGCTGTGGCTCCGCGACGCCGGCGACCACACTGCGGGGCAGACGGCGTACGAGTCCCGCTACGACGCCTGGCTGGACGAGTTCGAGGCCCGCGGCACCACAGCTGTCGGCTTCGGCTGGATCACCCTGCGCGCCACCCGCGCCCCGGAACCGTCGGTCGTCATCGAGGAGTGGCCGCATCCGGTCGAACAGCCGCTCGGCGACGTGGTGCGCGCCCACTTCGCGCGGCAGGACTTCCTGCGCGCCACGGACGACGCCGCCCTGCTCGGCTGGCACTTCACGCTGGCCGACGAGGTCGTCCAGGAGCAGGTGGGGTTTCCCGGGGCCGAGGATCCGGAGCACGTGGTGCTGCGCCAGAACCGCGGCCTGCGGCGCGCCACCCAGGTCGACACGGTCGGGGCCGGGTTCGCAGGCGTGTGCGACGGGTCGCTGTCGGCAGGGCGGATTCTGGACGCCATCGCGCAGCTGCTCGGCGAGGACCCGGTCCGCCTGCGCGACCGTACGCCGGAGGCGATCCGGCTCCTGGTCGGACAGGGCTTCCTGGAACCGGTCCCGGCGCCCTGACGCCGCCGGACCGGCCGCAGGCGCCGGGCTGCGCCCCCGGCCTGTGGCCGCTTCGCCCGCACGCTCCCGGCCGGGGCCCGTACGGGGTCCGGATGTGCGCCATGCGGGCCACCGGGGCGACACCGTTCGGGCGGTGCCGTTCATCCGACGTTCGTCGTACGGTCGCCCGCGGCTGCGAGCGTGCGCACCATGGGCGGCATGGAGAGTGGATCCGCAGCCTTCGCCGGTACGGCCCTCGCGGTCTTCGGCGTCGCGCTGCTCCTGTGGACCTCGACACGCACCAGGCTGCGGCAACCCGTGGCCGAGGGTGTGCACCCGGTGGCGGCGATCGCGCTCGCCGCCGGATTCGGCCTGCTCTCGCTGGTGCTCGGCTTCCTTCTGCTGACCCCGGCCTGATCCGCCGACGAGGGCCTTCCGGGCCCGCCGCCTGCCGCTCGGCCCCTTGCCCGAGGCGGGCCGGTGCCGTGCCCGGGAGCGCGGCAGGGCGGCAGGAAACCCGGTTGTCGGGTTACCGTTCGAGTGGCGCTGGAGCATTTTCCCGTTTGACACGGGGGCGGGCGGTACCGTCACACTCCGCAAGCGTCACCGAGACATGCCGACCGGAGAGAAGAGCCGAAGTTGTCCCCGACCAGCGAGACCACCAAGGGCGGGCGCCGACTCGTGATCGTCGAGTCGCCCGCCAAGGCCAAGACGATCAAGGGCTATCTCGGCCCGGGCTACGTGGTCGAGGCCAGCGTGGGACACATCCGTGATCTCCCGAACGGCGCCGCCGAGGTTCCGGCCAAGTACAAGGGGCAGCCCTGGGCGCGCCTAGGAGTCAACGTCGACCACGACTTCGAGCCGCTCTACGTCGTGAACAGCGACAAGAAGGACCAGGTCAAGAAGCTCAAGTCGCTGCTCGCGGAGTCCGACGAACTCTTCCTCGCCACCGATGAGGACCGCGAGGGCGAGGCCATCGCCTGGCACCTTCAGGAGGTGCTGAAGCCGAAGGTCCCCGTGCGCCGGATGGTCTTCCACGAGATCACCAAGGACGCCATCCGCGAAGCCGTCAACAACCCGCGCGAGCTGAACCAGAAGCTGGTCGACGCGCAGGAGACCCGCCGCATCCTCGACCGTCTCTACGGCTACGAGGTCTCGCCGGTGCTGTGGAAGAAGGTCATGCCGCGGCTGTCGGCGGGCCGTGTCCAGTCGGTCGCCACCCGGCTCGTGGTGGAGCGGGAGCGCGAGCGCATGGCGTTCCGCTCGGCCGAGTACTGGGACCTGACGGCCACCTTCGCCACGGTCGCGGGGGGCGGGGCGGACTCCTCGGACCCCGGCACCTTCGGGGCGCGGCTCAGCGCCGTCGACGGCCGCCGCGTCGCCCAGGGCCGCGACTTCGGCGCAGACGGGCAGCTCAAGACCGCCTCGGCGTCCGCGCAGGTGCTCCAGCTCGATGAGCAGGCCGCCCGCGCGCTGGCCGACGGCCTGGCGCGCACCGACTTCTCCGTCCGCTCGGTCGAGTCCAAGCCGTACCGCCGCTCGCCGTACGCGCCGTTCCGTACGACCACGCTGCAGCAGGAGGCCAGCCGCAAGCTGGGCTTCGGCGCGAAGGTCACCATGCAGGTGGCGCAGAAGCTGTACGAGAACGGCTTCATCACCTACATGCGTACGGACTCCACCACGCTCTCCGACACCGCGGTGGCCGCCGCTCGCGCCCAGGTCACGCAGCTCTACGGCGCCGACTACCTGCCCGAGCGGCCGCGCACCTACGCCGGCAAGGTCAAGAACGCGCAGGAGGCGCACGAGGCCATCCGCCCGTCCGGCGACCGCTTCCGCACGCCGGCCGAGACCGGCCTGACCGGCGAGCAGTTCAAGTTGTACGAGCTGATCTGGAAGCGCACCGTCGCCTCCCAGATGAAGGACGCCGTCGGCCAGTCCGTGACCGTGAAGGTCGGCGGACGCAGCGCGGACGGACGGGACGCCGAGTTCAGCGCCACCGGCAAGATCATCACCTTCCACGGCTTCCTCAAGGCCTACGTCGAGGGCGCCGACGACCCGAACGCCGAACTCGACGACCGCGAGCGCCGCCTGCCCCCGGTCCAGGAGGGCGACGCGCTCACGGCCGACGACCTGACCGCCGACGGCCACGCGACCAAGCCCCCGGCCCGCTACACCGAGGCCACGCTGGTCAAGGAGCTGGAGGAACGGGAGATCGGCCGCCCGTCGACGTACGCGTCGATCATCAGCACCATCCTCGACCGGCGCTACGTCTTCAAGAAGGGCACCGCGCTGGTGCCCTCCTTCCTCTCCTTCGCCGTGGTGGGACTGCTGGAGAAGCACTTCGGCCGCCTGGTCGACTACGACTTCACCGCGAAGATGGAGGACGACCTCGACCGCATCGCCGCCGGCAACGCCGAGGCGGTGCCGTGGCTGCGGCGCTTCTACTTCGGCGAGGACGGCGCCGGTGACGGAGCGGCGAGCCCCGCCGCCGACTCCGGGAACGGCGACGGCGACCACCTCGGCGGTCTGAAGGAACTGGTCTCCGACCTCGGCGCCATCGACGCCAAGGGCGTCTCCTCCTTCCCCGTGGGCGAGGGCATCGTGCTCCGCGTGGGCCGCTACGGGCCGTACGTCGAGCGGCTCTCCGAGGACCCGGAGCAGCAGCCCGGCAAGCGCGCCGACGTGCCCGAGAACCTGCCCCCGGACGAGCTGACCGTCGAGCTGGCCGAGGAGCTCCTCGCGAAGCCCAGCGGCGACTTCGAGCTGGGCGAGGACCCGGAGACCGGACGGCCGGTCGTGGCGCGCGACGGCCGCTACGGCCCGTACGTCACCGAGGTGCTGCCCGAGGGCACACCGAAGACCGGCAAGAACGCCGTCAAGCCGCGTACCGCCTCCCTGCTGAAGTCCATGTCGCTCGATACGGTGACGTTGGAGCAGGCTCTGCGGCTGCTGTCGCTGCCGCGCGTGGTGGGCGAGGACCCGGAGTCCGGTGAGACGATCACCGCACAGAACGGCCGCTACGGGCCGTACATGCGCAAGGGCACCGACTCGCGTTCGCTGGAGTCGGAGGAGCAGATCTTCTCCGTCACGCTCGACGAGGCGCTCGCCATCTACGCCCAGCCCAAGCAGCGGGGACGAGCCGCCGCGAAGCCACCGCTGAAGGAACTGGGCACCGACCCGACCACCGAGAGGCCGGTCGTGGTCAAGGACGGCCGGTTCGGCCCCTACGTGACCGACGGCGAGACCAACGCGACGCTGCGCACGACCGACGACGTCGCGACGATCACGCCGGAGCGCGGGTACGAACTCCTCGCCGAGAAGCGGGCCAAGGGGCCGGCGAAGAAGAAGTCGACCGCGAAGAAGTCGACCGCCAAGAAGGCGACGGCGAAGAAGACGACCGCCAAGAAGGCGACGGCGAAGAAGACGGCCGCGAAGAAGACGACGGCGAAGAAGACCGCCGCCAAGAAGGCCGCGGCGAAGGAGAGCACCGCCGGGAAGTAGCCCGGGAAGTACCCCGGGACGGGGGCCCGGGGCGTACCGCCGGCGTGGAGCCGCGTGTCCGGCGCATCGCCGGGACGTTCCCGGGCCGCCCGATGGCGCGCCCCGTCCTGCCTGCGGCGGCGTGCGAATGTTCGGGCGGCCGCTCGTGCTGTCGGCGGCGCCCTATACGCTGGCAGGATGACGCGTTCAGAGCAGCCGACTGGCGTGGACACGGACAACTCCGCCGCGGACGATGCCCTCGCCGCGGACTCACGCGAGCGTGCCGTCGGCGCACTTCTTCGCTACGGCCCGCTACGGCGGTTGTGGAGCGCCCAGTTCACCGGCGGCGTCGCCGATGTCCTCGGACTGCTGGTCCTGTTGCTGCTCGCACTCAAGGCCGCCGTGATCGCCCCCGTCGTCGGCGGCGACCCGGTCTTCGGCGGCGGCTACCGCGGTGTCGCCTTCGTCGTGGCCGCCGTGTTCGGGGCACGCCTGCTGGCCACCCTGCTCTTCGGCGCCGTGCTGCTCGGCCCGCTCTCCTCGCTCACCGCCTCCGGCGGCCCGCTGGACCGGCGCTGGACGATGATGGTCGCCGACGGGCTGCGTGCGGTCGTGCTGATCATCGCCCCGTTGTGGAACGACTGGGTGCCCAGGACCGCCTTCGCCGCGATCCTGGCGACCGTCTTCGTCACCGGCGCCGCGGAGCGCGTGTTCGCCGTGGCCAAGGACAGCACCGCCCCCGCGCTGCTGCCCGCGCCCCCGCCGGAGGGCGCCGCAGTGCGCCCGCTGCCCGACCACGCCGACGCGCTGCGCCGCCTGTGGACGCGCACCGGCTTCGTCGCCTTCCCCATCGCCGCCGCCGGGCTGGTGGTGATCACGCTCGTCTCCAACCTGCTCGGTTCCGGCATCGGCTGGTTCACCACCCACCAGGCAGCGCTCGCCGGGTACGTCGCGGCCGGTCTCTTCGCCGGTTCGCTGTCCGTCCTGGCCTTCCTCGAACTTCCCGACTCCGCGACGCCGCGCCCCCGTTCGCCCCTCCAGGGCCTGCGCCGCCCGCGCAGGGACGACGCCCGCGAGAAGGGCCGCACGGGCGCGGTCCCCCTGCTCGTCCTCGGCTGCGCGGCGCTCGCCGGCGCCATCGGCGCGGCCGTCTCCGTGGCCGCGCTGGAAGCCGCCAGCCTCGGCGGCGGTCCGGTGGCGTTCGGCCTGCTGGTGCTCGCCCTCACCGGCGGCACCGCCCTCGGCATCCGGCTCGCCCCGCGCGTGCTGTCCGCTCTGTCCCGCCGCCGCTTGTTCGCCGTCGCCGTCGCCGTCACCGGCGTGGCGCTGCTGGCCACGGGCCTCACGCCGGACACCGCGACGATGCTCGGCCTCGCTCTGCTCTCCGGCCTCGCCGCCGGCGTCGCCGCGCACACCGGCCACACCCTGCTGGACCAGGAGACCGAGGAGCCCCGCCGCGCCCGTCTCACCGCGCACCTCCAGGCCGTCGTCCGCGTCACGGTGGCGCTGACCGCGGTCGTCGCACCCGTGCTGGCCGCGTTCATCGGCCCGCACCGCGTGCAGGCCGGCGACTTCGTCTTCGAGCACGACGGCGCCGCGTTCGTGCTGATGCTCGCCGGCGCCCTGCTGCTGCCGGTCGCCGCACTCGTGCTCGGCCGCACCGACGACCGCCACGGCGTCCCGCTGCGCCGCGACCTGCGGGAAGCCCTGCGCGGTGCCGAGCCGGCCCAGGCGCCCGCCGCGAGCGGTTTCTTCATCGCCGTCGAGGGCGGCGACGGCGCCGGCAAGTCGACCCAGGTCGAAGCGCTGGCGGAGTGGATACGCGGCAAGGGCCACGAGGTCGTGGTGACCCGCGAGCCGGGCGCCACCCCCATCGGCAAGCGTCTCCGCGCGATCCTGCTGGACGTCTCCTCCGCCGGTCTCTCCGACCGCGCCGAGGCCCTGCTCTACGCGGCGGACCGGGCCGAACACGTCGACACCGTCGTCCGGCCCGCGCTCGAACGTGGGGCCGTCGTCCTCTCCGACCGCTACATCGACTCCTCCGTCGCCTACCAGGGCGCCGGACGGGACCTCTCGCCCACCGAGATCGCACGGATCTCCCGCTGGGCCACGGACGGCCTGGTGCCCCACCTGACCGTCCTGCTCGACATCTCGCCGCAGACCGCGCGGGAACGCTTCACCGAGGCCCCGGACCGGCTGGAGTCCGAGCCGGACGCCTTCCACCAGCGCGTCCGCTCCGGTTTCCTGTCGCTGGCCGCCGCCGACCCCGCCCGGTACGTCGTCGTCGACGCCGGCCAGGAGCCCGAGGCCGTCACCACCGTCGTACGTCACCGGCTGGACCAGGTGCTGCCGCTCTCCGAGCAGGAGGTGCAGGCCCGCGAGGACGCCCGCAGGGCGGCCGAGGAGGAGGCCCGCCGCCGCGCCGAGGAGGAGGCCGCCCGCAAGGCCGAGGAGGAACGCCAGGAGCGGGAGCGGCAGGAGCAGTTGCGCAGGCTCCGGGAGGCCGAGGCGGAGGAGAAGCGCCGCCAGGAGGAGCAGGAGCGGCAGCAGGAGGAGGCCCGCCGCGCGGAGGAGGCGCGGCGGCGTGCCGAGGAGCAGCGCCGGCGTGCGGAGGAGGAGCGCGAACGCCGCGAGGCGGAGGAGCGCACCCGCCGTGAGGAGGAGGACCGCCGCCGCCGGCTCGCCGAGGAGGAGACCCGCCTCCGTGCCGAGGCCGAGGAGCGCCGCCTGGAGAAGCAGCGCAAGGCGGAGGAGTCGCTGATGCGGGCGGAGCAGGCACGGGAGGCCGAATCCACCCCCCGCCGCGAGGACGCCGCCGGGACCGCCCCGATGCCGCGAATCGACATGCGCAAGGACACCGCGTCCGGACCGCCCCGCGACGGCGACCCGGACAGCGAGGAGACGACCCAGCTCCCGCAGCAGACGCCCGGGGCCGACGCGCCGGCCGAGGACGAGACGACCGTCCTCCCCGCCGTCTCGCCGGACGAGGAGACCGCGGAGGTCCCCCAGGTCGAACGCACCCGGGAGATGCCGCGCGTCGAGGACGAGTCCGGCCAGGAGAACGGCGGGCGGAAGGGCCGCCGCCGGCGCCGTGAGTGGGCGGAGGAGACCCCGCTGGACGACATGCCGACGCTCGCGGACGAGCTGCTCGGCTCGCGCGACGAGGACGAGGACCGGGGCGACCGCCGCCGCGACCGCTGACGCGGCCGCGGCCGTGCCGGTGGCTCACCGCGCCCGGCGGCCGCCGCGGCGATACGCGGCGGACGCCGGGCGGGGGCAAGGAGCTGTCACAGGCGTCCCGCACAATGGGAACCACGCAGCGCAGCGCACGTCGCGGAGAGGACGGCCCCACATGCCCGTATGGGACGACGTCGTCGGCCAGGCGCGGGCCGTCGAGCAGCTCGCCGCCGCCGCCCGGGACGCGGACGCGTACGTCACCGCGGAGGCGACCGGCGAGCCGGTCGCCCTGTCCGGCTCCGCCATGACGCACGCCTGGCTGTTCACCGGCCCGCCCGGCTGCGGCCGTTCCACCGCCGCCCGCGCCTTCGCCGCCGCCCTCCAGTGCGTCAGCCCGGACCGTGCCCTGGGCGGGCAGCCCGGCTGCGGCTTCTGCGACGGCTGCCACACCTCCCTCGTCGGCACGCACGCCGACGTCGAGGTGGTCCGCACCGATCTGCTCACCATCGGCGTCAAGGAGACCCGCGACCTGGTACGCCGTGCCCAGATGTCGCCGGCCGGCGGACGCTGGCAGGTGATCGTGCTGGAGGACGCCGACCGTCTCACCGAGGGCGCGGGGAACGTGTTGCTGAAGGCCGTCGAGGAGCCCGCGTCGCGCACCGTGTGGCTGCTGTGCGCGCCGTCCACCGAGGACGTCCTGCCCACCATCCGCTCCCGCTGCCGCACCCTCTCCCTCCGTACGCCGCCGGTGGACGCCGTCGCGGACGTGCTGGTCCGCCGGGACGGGGTCGAACCGGGCCCGGCCGCGGCCGCCGCCCGCGCCACTCAGGGGCACATCGGCCGGGCGCGCCGCCTCGCCACCGACGAGCGGGCCCGCGCCCGCCGCGCCGCGGTGCTCCGCCTTCCGGAGCGCGTCGCGGACATCGGCGGCGCGCTCAAGGCGGCCCAGGAACTGGTCGACGCCGCGGCCGAGGACGCCAAGCAGGCCGCGGAGGAGAGCGACGCCAAGGAGACGGAGAAGCTGCGGGCCGCCCTCGGCGCCGCCGAGGGGAAGCGGCTGCCGCGCGGCACCGCGGGCGCGATGAAGGAGCTGGAGGACCGCCAGAAGCGCCGTGCGACCCGCACCCAGCGCGACTCCCTCGACCTGGCCCTCACCGACCTGACAGGCTTCTACCGCGACGTGCTGGCCAGCCAGTTCGGCTCGGCCGCGGCCCTCGCCGACGAGGAGGCCGGCGACGCCGTCGCGCAGCTCGCCGCGCGCTCCCGGCCCGAGCAGACGCTGCGCCGCATCGACGCGATCCTGGAGTGCCGTACGGCCCTGGACCGCAACGTCGCGCCGCTGCTCGCGGTGGAGGCGATGGCGATGTCGTTGCGCGCGGGCTGACCACTTGTCCGGATACGCTCCGAAGATCGGCCCGTATCCGGTTCGCTCCCGCGACCCGTCGCCAACCAAGGGAAACGTTCGTCATGGAATTCAGGCGTGTGCTCCGTTCCTCCACAGCCGTCGTGGTCGGCGCCGCGCTGCTGGTCTCCGGCTGCACCTCGGACGACGGCGGGTCGGACAAGTCGGAGAGCAAGCAGCCGCTGCCCACCAGCACCCGTCCACCGGGCGGGGACGCCGCTCCGCTGCGTCCCCTGCCGAAGAAGATCCCCGCCGGACTGCAGACGTACTACGAGCAGGACCTGAAGTGGGGCGAGTGCGGCACCATCGGCTTCGAGTGCGCGAACCTCACCGTGCCGCTGGACTACGACGACCCCTCCGCGGACTCCGACCTCCAGCTCGCGGTCTCCCGCAAGAAGGCGCCGGGCGGGGGCGACCCCACCGGCTCCCTGATGGTGAACCCGGGCGGCCCCGGCGGGTCCGCGATCGACTACCTGCAGCAGGCCGCTGCCGTGGGCTTCCCGTCCGAACTCCGAGAGAACTACGACATCGTCGGCATGGACCCGCGCGGCGTCGGACGCAGCGAGCCCGTCGAGTGCCTCTCCGACCGGGAGATGGACGGCTACACCCGCACCGACCAGACGCCCGACGACCCGGGCGAGGTCGACAAGCTGGTCACCGCGTACAAGAACTTCGCCGAGGGCTGCGAGCAGCGCACCAGCGGCCTCCTCGCGCACGTCTCCACCCGCGACGTCGCCCGCGACATGGACGTCCTGCGCGCCGCCCTGGGCGACGAGAAGCTGTACTACTACGGCGCCTCCTACGGCACCTACCTGGGCGCGACCTACGCGGGCCTCTTCCCCTCCCGCACCGGCCGCCTCGTGCTCGACGGCGCGATGGACCCCTCGCTGGAGGCCGTCGACATCAACCGGCAGCAGACGGGCGGCTTCGCCACCGCCTTCCGCGCCTTCGCCGAGGACTGTGTCGAACGGCGCAACTGCCCGCTCGGCAACGGCACCACCCGGCAGGCGGGCAAGAAACTCGGCGCGTTCTTCGAAAAGGTCGACGACGAGCCGCTGGAGACCGGCGAGTCCCGCACGCTGACCGAGTCGCTTGCCACCACGGGCGTCATCCAGGCCATGTACACACAGGTGTACTGGCCGCGTCTGCGCGCCGCTCTCGCCGACGGGATGGAAGGCGACGGCGCCGGCCTGCTCACCCTCGCCGACGCCTACTACGAGCGCGCGGCCGACGGCTCCTACGGCAACATCATGTTCGCCAACCCGGCCGTGAACTGCCTCGACCTCCCGCCGGCCTTCTCCGGCCCGGCAGAGGTCAGGGACGGGGTGGCCTCCTTCGAGAAGGTGTCTCCCGTCTTCGGCCGCACCTTCGCCTGGGCCTCGCTGAACTGCGCCTACTGGCAGGTCGAGCCCACGGGCGAGCCGCACCGCATCGCGGCGAACGGCGCGGCGCCCATGATCGTCGTCGGCACCACCCGCGACCCGGCCACCCCGTACGCCTGGGCCCAGGGCCTCGCCGGCCAGATGAAGACCGCCGACCTGCTGACCTACGACGGCGACGGCCACACCGCCTTCATGCAGGGCAGCCGGTGCATCGACGAGGCGATCACCCGCTACTTCGTCGACGGCGACATGCCGCCCGAGGGCAAGCGCTGCTCCTGACCCCCTCGGCACCCGGGGTGCCCCCGGTCCGGGGCACCCCGGCAAACCCTGTAGACTTCATTCCGCTGCTCACGCCACCATGGCACGAGCGCACGCCGCCTTAGCTCAGTCGGCCAGAGCGACGCACTCGTAATGCGTAGGTCAGGGGTTCGACTCCCCTAGGCGGCTCACTTGAACCCCAGGTCAGATGCCTATCTGACCTGGGGTTTTCTGCTGCAGGGAGCATGACGGGGTCGGGGGGCCGCGAGCCTTCTCGGGCTCCGGCCGCGGGTGGCGTTCTCGTTCCGACCGGCCAATCCAGGACACGGTCGGCGCCGGTCGGGGAGATCCGCGACCGGTCGTGGTGCAGTGGGAGTGAGCTGCCGGGCGGCAGGGCCGGCCAGACTCGTGCATCGTGCTCGAAGCCGGAATGCGGTCGCTCCACCGAGGCGGGAGCGCGCACGCGCGGGTGGTGACTTCGGCCTTCCCGACGGCGGCAGGGCGCTCGGGCGCCGACGGTCGCGTGCTCGCGCGGGGTGACTCCGACGCCATGGTGGTGAACCTGCCTGTTGCGCGCCGTGTGAGGTGCGCCGGAGTGTGCCGGCCGTGATAGGCGGAGAGCATGCTCAGTGGAGTCCGAGCCCGGGTGTTGCCCGATTCCCAGCGCCGTTCTCTGGAGGAGCTGGCAGAGGATCTGGACTTGTCGTCCGGGGACAGCCGGGCCAAGAGGTCGGCGTTCTGGGCGATGCTGTCTCTGTCGGGGGTCATCGCGGCGGGAGGGGTGATCACGGACTCGACGGCAACCGTGATCGGCGCGATGATCATCGCGCCGTTGTCGACGCCGATCATGGGCGTCGCCCTGGGATCGGTGCAACGTCGCCGGAACGGAGCGGCGAGGCTCGTCCTGTTCGCCTGCCTGCTGGTGGTCGCGCTCGGTGCCGTGTTCTCCGTGGTGCTGCCCGATCACTATGCCCTGCTGGGAAACAGCCAGGTCGCGTCGCGGACGTCCCCGGGGCTGATGGATCTGGTCGCCGCGTTGGCGACGGGCTTCGCCGGCGCGGTGGCCCTCGCGCGGCGGGACGTCGCCGCCGTGCTTCCCGGAGTCGCGATCGCGATCTCCCTGGTGCCGCCGCTGGTGGTGGCCGGCGTGTGTCTCGGGCGCTTGGAGGGGTGGTTGGCGCTGGGGGCGCTGGTGCTCTTCCTGTCCAACCTGTTCGCGCTGGTCTTCGGAGGGATGGTGGTCTTCGCCGCTCTGGGCTACGGCCGCGGCGAGGTCCGGGCGCCCGGACGGCCCGCTCGGCGGGCGTACGTCGCCATGTCCCTGCTGTTCGCCGTCGTCTTCGTGCCACTGGCGGCGAACACGGCACTCACCCTTCTGCTCGACGTCTGGAGGGGTAAGGCGAAGGAGGCGGCGGAGCAGTGGCTGGCCGACGTGCCGGGCGCGTCGGTAACCGTGGTGGACACGACGTCCCGAACGATGCGGATCCACGTTCGTCTCCCCGGCGAGTTGCCCCCGGTGGGTGGTCTGCTCGACCGCCTCGCGGGGCAGCTGCCGGACGGCGTGCCGGTGCTGGTGGAGGTGGAACGCGGCCGGCTGGTCGATGCGGGGCGGGTCGGTGGCTGAGCGTGGGGCGGTCAGGCGGGGGTGGGGGTGCAGGTGGGGCAGAGGCCGCGGAAGGTGATCTCGGCGGTGGTGACCTGGAAGCCGTGGCGTTCGGTGGCGGGGAGGAGGTCGAGGGGGTCGCCGGCGGGGTGGACGTCGCGGATGGTGCCGCAGGCCGAGCAGGTCAGGTGGTGGTGGGGGCGGGCGTTGGGGTCGTAGCGCTTGGCGCGGCCGTCGACGACCTCGAGCACCTCGCCGAGGGAGACGAGTTCGCCGAGCGCGTTGTAGACGGTGGCGCGGGAGATCTCCGGGAGGCGTGCGGTCGCGCGCGACAGTACCTCGTCCGCGGTGAGGTGGATGTGGTCGCCGTCGAGTACCTCGGCGACCACCCGGCGTTGAGCGGTCAGCCGCCAGCCACGTGCCCGAAGCCGTCCCAGCAGGTCACTCATGGGCGCAACCTAGCAGCGTCGCGTCGAGGAATTGAAGACGTACGCGTCTGGGATGTGTATTGACTTGGATCCCGTCCACCATAGGATCGGGTCCGGCGACAGCCGAGGAGCCCAGGGGCCGCCCTGCACCGGAAGGATTCCCATGTCCGAGAACCACGAGGCAATCGTCACAGACGCGAAGACGGAGGGCGGGGGTGGCTGTCCGGTCGCGCACGGGCGAGCGCCGCACCCGACCCAGGGCGGTGGAAACCGCCAGTGGTGGCCCGAGCGGCTCAACCTGAAGATTCTTGCCCAGAACCCCGCGGTCGCGAATCCGCTGGGGGAGGACTTCGACTACGCCGAGGCGTTCCGTGGTCTCGACCTCGCCGCCGTGAAGCGGGACCTGACCGAGGTCATGACGACCTCGCACGACTGGTGGCCGGCGGACTTCGGGCACTACGGCCCGTTCCTCATCCGGATGGCGTGGCACAGCGCCGGCACCTACCGGGTCAGCGACGGCCGCGGCGGTGGCGGTACGGGTCAGCAGCGCTTCGCGCCGCTGAACAGCTGGCCGGACAACGGCAACCTGGACAAGGCGCGCCGCCTGCTGTGGCCGGTGAAGAAGAAGTACGGCCAGGCCCTGTCGTGGGCCGACCTGATGATTCTCGCGGGCAACGTCGCCCTGGAGTCGATGGGCTTCGAGACCTTCGGCTTCGCCGGCGGACGCGAGGACGTGTGGGAGCCCGAGGAGGACGTGTACTGGGGCCCGGAGTCCACCTGGCTGGGTGACGAGCGCTACACCGGCGACCGCGATCTGGAGAGCCCGCTGGGCGCGGTCCAGATGGGCCTGATCTACGTCAACCCGGAGGGCCCGAACGGCAACCCGGACCCGCTGGCCGCGGCGCGCGACATCCGTGAGACGTTCCGCCGGATGGCGATGAACGACGAGGAGACGGTCGCGCTCGTCGCCGGCGGCCACACGTTCGGCAAGACCCACGGTGCGGGCCCGGCGGACCGGGTCGGCGCCGACCCGGAGGCCGCCGGGATGGAGGAGATGGGCTTCGGCTGGCGGAGCACGCACGGCACCGGCAAGGGTGGCGACGCGATCACCAGCGGTCTCGAGGGCATCTGGACCGACACCCCGACGACCTGGGACAACAGCTTCTTCGAGATCCTGTTCGGCTACGAGTGGGAGCTGTTCCAGAGCCCGGCGGGGGCCAACCAGTGGCGGCCGAAGGACGGCGCGGGCGCGGGCACCGTGCCCGACGCCCACGACGCGTCGAAGAGCCACGCCCCGACGATGCTGACGACCGACCTGTCGCTCCGCTTCGACCCGGTGTACGAGCCGATCTCGCGGCGCTTCAAGGAGAACCCGCAGGAGTTCGCGGACGCGTTCGCCCGTGCCTGGTTCAAGCTGACCCACCGCGACATGGGTCCGGTCCAGCGCTACCTCGGCCCGGAGGTCCCGTCCGAGACGCTGGTGTGGCAGGACCCGGTGCCCGCGGTGACGCACGCGCTCGTGGACGCCGAGGACGTCGCCGCCCTCAAGAGCAAGGTGCTGGACTCGGGCCTGACGGTGTCCCAGCTGGTGGCCACGGCGTGGGCGTCGGCGGCCTCCTTCCGGGGCAGCGACATGCGCGGCGGCGGCAACGGCGCCCGCATCCGTCTGGAGCCGCAGCGCGGCTGGGAGGTCAACGACCCGGAGCAGCTGTCGACGGTGCTGGGCACGCTGGAGGAGATCCAGCAGTCCTTCAACGCCGCGCAGAGCGGCGGCAAGCAGGTCTCGCTGGCCGACCTGATCGTGCTCGCCGGATGCGCCGGCGTGGAGAAGGCGGCGAAGGACGCCGGTCACGACGTCCGGGTGCCGTTCACGCCGGGACGCAGCGACGCGACGCAGGAGCAGACCGACGTCGACTCGTTCGCCGAGATGGAGCCGGCCGCCGACGGGTTCCGCAACTACCAGGGCAAGGCCAACCGGCAGCTGCCCGCCGAGTACCTGCTGATCGACCGGGCGAACCTGCTGACGCTCAGCGCGCCGGAGATGACCGTTCTCGTCGGCGGTCTCCGCGTCCTCGGCGCCAACCACGGGCAGTCGCAGCACGGCGTGCTGACCGGCACGCCCGGCCGGCTGACGAACGACTTCTTCGTCAACCTGCTCGACCTGGGCACGGAGTGGAAGGCGACGTCGGAGGACCAGCGGGAGTTCGAGGGCCGTGACGCCGCCTCCGGGAAGGTCCGGTGGACCGGTACCCGCGCGGACCTCGTGTTCGGCTCCAACTCCGAGCTGCGCGCGCTCGCGGAGGTGTACGCGAGCGACGACGCGAACGAGAAGTTCGTGACGGACTTCGTCGCGGCGTGGGACAAGGTGATGAACCTCGACCGGTTCGACCTCGCCTGATCGCACAGGCCGACGGGTCGACGGGGCGACAGGTCGCACCGCTCGCACAGGACGCCCCCGGGAAGTCGCCTTCCCGGGGGCGTCCGGCGTCCCGGTGGCGGGGCCAGGGCGGTTCTAGGACAGGCCGAGGGCCTGCTTGACGGGGTCGATGGCGAAGTACACGAGGAACAGCGCGGCGGTGCCCCAGAGCAGCCAGTGCACCTCGCGGGCCTTGCCCAGGCACGCCTTGATGACCACGTAGGCGATGAAGCCGGCGCCGATGCCGTTGGTGATGGAGTAGGTGAACGGCATGACGGCGATGGTCAGGAACGCCGGGATGGCCAGCTCGAAGCGGTCCCAGTCGATGTGCCGGACCTGCGTCATCATCAGGAAGCCGACCGCGACCAGGGCGGGGGAGGCGGCCTGGAGCGGCACGATGGTCAGCAGCGGGGTGAGGAAGAGGGCGAGGGTGAACAGGCCACCGGTCACGATGCTGGCCAGGCCGGTCCGTGCGCCTTCGCCGACACCCGCGGCGGACTCGATGTAGGTCGTGGCGGACGAGGCGGAGGACGCACCGCCGGCGACCGCGGCCGCGCCGTCGATGAGCAGCACCCGGCCCAGGCCGGGGACCTGGCCGCGCTCGTCGAGGAGTCCGGCCTCGGCGGTGACGCCGACGACGGTGCCCATGGTGTCGAAGAAGTCCGACAGGATGAGCGTGAAGACCAGCAGGACCACCGTCAGAATGCTGACCTGCCCGAACGCGCCGAACACGTCGAACTCGCCGAGCAGCCCGAAGTCGGGGGCCGCGACGGGGCCGTCGGGCAGCGTCGGCGAGGTGAGGCCCCAGTTCGTGACCGTGGCGAGCTCGTTGATGACGACGGCGAGGACGGTCATCAGGACGATGCTGATGAGGATGGCGCCCTTCACCTTGCGGGCGAGCAGGACGATCGTCAGGAGGACGCCGAGGCAGAAGACGAGCATCGGCCAGCCGGTGAGGTTGCCGGTGCCGAGCTGGACGGGCACGGTGGTGTTGGCCGCGTCCGGGATGCGCGTGACGAAGCCCGCGTCGACGAAGCCGATCAGGGCGATGAACAGACCGATGCCCACGCTGATCGCCTGTTTGAGGGCCTGCGGGATGGCGTGCATGACCGCCTCGCGCAGTCCCGTCAGGACCAGCACGCAGATCAGCAGGCCCTCCAGGACGATGAGACCCATCGCGTCGTCCCAGCTCATCAGGGGCGCGACCTGGAAGGCGACGACGGCGTTGAGGCCGAGGCCGGCGGCCAGGGCGAGTGGTAGATTGCCGCCGACGCCCATGATCACGGTCATCACCGCGGCCACCAGTGCCGTGGCGGTGGCCAGTTGGGTCCCGTCGAGCTGTTCGCCGAACTTGTCCTCGGCGCCGCCGAGGATGATGGGGTTGAGCACGAGGATGTACGCCATCGTGAAGAAGGTGGCGAGGCCGCCGCGTATCTCCCGTGCGTAGGTCGAACCGCGTTCGCTGATGCGGAAGAAGCGGTCGACCGCGCCACCGCCTCCGGAGGGTGGCGCCTCGTTCTTGGTCGTGGTGCTGGTCTGCATTGCTGGGTCTCCTGGACCTGCTCGTGAGGAAGGGGAAAGCAGGGCGGTGCTGCCGGGGGGAATGACGGCGAGGGCACGTACACCCATGCCGCACCATGCGAGCGGATCTCGCGTGGCAGGGGCACGTTCACAATCGTTTTGCGGAATCCCCTAGTCGACGTCTCCGCGCCATCCCTGTCGCTTCCTACAGAATCGGCGAAGACCTATCCCGCTATAGCGGGAAGGGGGCGACAGCGGCAGTGGAGTGGCCGTCGGTGACTCCCTACTCTCAGCGCGTGCATCCACCGATCCCCTTCGACGCGCGCGCAGCACGCACCCTGCGCGAGAAACTCGGGATGGCCCACGGCCACGTCGCCCACGGCATGCGCGCCTCCTACGGCCTCGTCCACGTCGGCCCCGGCCACATCGCCGCGTGGGAGCGCGGTGAGGCCCTGCCGTCGGCGAACGAACTCACCGCCCTCGCGGGCGCCCTGTGGTGCGCGCCGGGCGAACTGATGGGGCGTCCCCGCACTCTGCTGGAACACCGTCTGGCACGTGGACTCGCCGCCGAGGACGTGGCCGGCTTCACCGGCGTCCCGCTCGACGCCTACCGCCACATGGAGGAGACGGGCCGCTGGGCCGGTGACGAACGGCAGTCCGCGAAGCTCGGCACCCTGCTCGACCTTCCGGTCCCCGACCACATCGCCGTGACGGGTCTGGAGGGCGAGCTCGCGGGCCTCCTCACCGAGGCCGTCACGACGCGCTGGCAGGCCCACATCCGCGCGATCGCCAAGCTGATCTCCCTGGACAAGCGCGACCTGAAGGAACCCCTGCGCGCCCTGCACCAGGAGTACCAGGGGTTGATGGCCGCCACCCTCAGCAGAGCCGGCGACGCCGCCTCCGGCGAGCTGGGGCGGCGCTACCTCGACGACATCGTGCAGCACTTCTGGGACAAGCTCGCCGACCGCGGCTGAGCCGCCCCGGCCGCGCGGCGCCTCGGCGTGCCCACGGAAGGCGGGCGCCCGGCCCGCCGTTCACCTCCGGACGTGCAGGCGGCGGGGTGCGGTGGCGGGGCGGGCCGGTGCGGGGAAGCCGTCCGGGCCCGGGGTGAGCGAGCCCAGCACGGTGGCCCGGCGGGCGCCGGTGCAGGACGGGACGGTGCCGGGGAGCCCGTGCACGCTCAGCCAGCCGAGGACCGCGAAGGCGTACGCCTCCTTCGCCGCCGACGGAAGGCCCAGCTCGTCGGACGTGTGCACCGGTGTCCCCGCGCCCAGTTCGCGGCGCAGCGCCCGCATCAGCTCCGGGTTGCGGGTGCCGCCCCCGGAGGCGATCACCTGGTCGCCGCCCACGTCCCGCACCGCGTCGGCCACCGTGCGGGCGGTGAGTGCGGTGAGGGTGGCGGCCAGGTCCTCGGTGGAGACGTCCCGGCCGTCCAGCGCCCGGTGCAGGTAGGGGAGGTGGAACAGTTCCTTGCCGGTGGTCTTGGGGGCGGGCCGGGCGTAGTACGGCTCGGCCAGCAGGGTGTCGAGCAGGCCCCCTTCGACGCGGCCGCGGGCCGCCAGCGCGCCGTCGGCGTCGTAGCCGAGGCGGCCGTCCGTGGCGTGGGCGACGGCGGCGTCGAGGAGGGCGTTGGCCGGGCCGGTGTCGAAGGCCAGCGGCACCCCTTCGCGGACCACCGTCAGGTTGGCGATCCCGCCCAGGTTGAGGGCGACGGGACGTCCCGGGCGTCCCGCGAGCCACAGCGCGTCGACCATGCTGACGAGCGGGGCGCCCTGCCCGCCCGCGGCCACGTCCCGGGTGCGCAGGCCCGACAGCACGGGCAGGCGGGCGTGCTCGGCGATCCACGCCGGTTCGCCGAGCTGGAGGGTGCCGTGCACCCGGCCGTCGTCCACCCAGTGGTAGACGGTCTGGCCGTGCGAGACGGCCAGTTCGGCACGTCCGTCGCACAGCTCCGCGTTCGCCCGGCGGGCGGTGCGGGCGAACGCCCGGCCGATGCCGGTGTCCAGCCGGCACACGTCGTGCAGTGTGGTGCGAGCCGGGGGCAGCGCGGCGGCCAGCGCGCCGCGCAGGGCGTCGTCGTAGGTCTCGGTGAGCATGCCCAGCGGGCGCAGGACCAGGGTGTCGCCCTCCAGGCCCACGTCTGCGGCGGCGGCGTCGATGCCGTCGTGGGACGTGCCGGACATGAGGCCGATGACGCGCCTCACCCGGCCGTCTTCCCGGTCGTCTCCGCCGCGGCCCCGGGCGCGGCCCCGGGCGGTGCCCCAGCCAACTCGGCGGCGGCCGTGCGGCGCAGCGGGCGCAGGTGGTCGTCGCCGCGCAGGGTCCACAGCGCGAGGGCGCTGATCGCGCAGGTCGCTGCGGCGTAGTAGGCGGGGATGTCGACGTCGCCGGTGCTCGCCACCAGCTCCGTGATGATCAGGCCCGCGCTGCCGGAGAACACGGCGTTGGAGAGGGCGTACGACAGGCCGAGGCCGGTGTAGCGCACGGAGGTCGGGAACATCTCCGACAGCATGGCGGGCCCCGGACCGGCCAGCATGCCGACCGCCGCGCCCGCAGCGAACACCGCCGCGCCCTTCGCCACGGAACCGGAGTCCGGGTCCTGCAGCAGGTTGAGCAGCGGCCAGGACAGCAGCGCGATCAGGACGGCGCCGGTGAGCATCACGGCCCGGCGGCCGACGCGGTCGCTCAGCCGGCCGGCGGGCAGGATCATCGCCGCGAAACCGGCGTTGGCCACCACGCTCGAGATCAGCGCCTGCTGGAAGGAGGCGTTCAGGGTGGCCTGGAGGTAGGACGGCATGACGACCAGGAAGGTGTAGCCGGCCGCGGACCAGCCCATGAGACGCCCGGCACCCAGCAGGATGGCCTTCGCGGTCTGCCCCGTGGACGGCTTCGGCGCGGGCGGCGGTGCGGTCGGCGGCACGCCCGGAGCCCCGGAGGCGCCGTGCTCGCGGACGAACTCGGGTGTCTCGTCCAGCTTCAGCCGCACCCACAGGGCGACGCCGCCCAGCGGCAGCGTCAGCAGGAACGGCAGGCGCCAGCCCCAGTCGTTCAGGGCTCCCGCACTCATCACGGTGGCCAGGACGGCGGCCATGCCGGCGCCCGCGAGCAGGCCGAGGCCGACGGTGAACGACTGCCACGCGCCGTACAGGCCACGCTTGCCCGGCGGCGCGAACTCCGTCATGACCGACACGGCGCCGCCGAACTCGCCGCCCGCGGACAGGCCCTGGAGGATGCGCAGCAGCGTCAGCAGCACGGGGGCGGCCGCGCCCACCGTGGCGTAGGTGGGCAGGACGCCGATCAGGGTGGTGGAGACGGTCATCAGCATCAGCACCATGATCAGCGTCGGCCGGCGTCCGATGCGGTCGCCGATCCGGCCGAAGAGCGCCGCGCCGACCGGCCGGAAGAAGAAGGCGATGGCGAACGACGCGTACGTCTTCACCAGCGACTCCAGGTCGCTCGCGCCGTCCGTGCTGAAGAAGTTCGCCGCGATGATGGTCGCGAAGTAGCCGTAGACGCCGAACTCGTACCACTCGACGAAGTTGCCGACGGACCCGGCGACGAGTGCCCGGCGGGGTGGTGACGGGGGGTGCGGCGGGGCGGCGGCCGGTGGGGTGGACGACATGGCTGGACCTCTTCCGGTGCCCGCGGCGGGGCGGCGTGATCGACGGTGACCCCCCCCGGGGGTGGAGTAGACCAATTCGTGGCGTACGGGTCAAGGGGACGGACGTACCCTTCAGGCGCGGGGCAACCCGTTGCACGCAGACGTGACGGAAGGACGGCAGCACCGTGAGCGTTCCCGATTCCCCGATCCCGCGCTTCCACCTGGCCGTTCCGGTCGACGACCTGGAGGCCGCCCGCCGCTTCTACGGCGGCGTGCTCGGCCTGGAGCAGGGCCGCAGTGCGGAGACCTGGGTGGACTGGAACCTGCACGGCCACCAGTTCGTGACCCACCTCGCCCCCGGTGCCCCGCGCGGTGTCCACAACCCTGTGGACGGCCACGACGTCCCCGTCCCCCACTTCGGGCTGCTCCTGACGGTGGACGCCTTCCACGCCCTCGCCGAGCGCCTGCGCGCGGCCGGCACCGCGTTCGTGATCGAGCCCTACCTCCGCTTCGCGGGGCGGCCGGGCGAGCAGTGGACGATGTTCCTGCACGACCCGGCCGGGAACGCGCTGGAGTTCAAGGCGTTCGCCGACGACACCCAGGTCTTCGCCGGCTGACCCGGCCGCCGTGCGACCGGCCGCCGTGCGACCGGGCCGCCGTCCCGACCGGCCGTCGTCTCACTCCGGCTCGACGAGGACGCACTCCAGGGAGCGGGGGCCGTGCACGCCTTCGACGCGGGTGAGTTCGATGTCGCTGGTCGCGGACGGTCCGGAGATCCAGGTCTGCGGACGCCGCGGGTCCAGCAGGGGGAGCGCCCGGGGGACGGACGCCACGATCCGGTCGGCGTGGACGACGCAGACGTGGTGGTCGGGGACGAGGGTGAGGGCCCGGCGTCCCTGCGCGGGACCGGCGTCGAGCACCACGGTGCCCGTCTCGGCGACGGCGAGCGCGCAGCCGGTGAGCACGCTGTCGACGGCGTCCAGCCGGGCGGCCGTCAGGGTGGGCGCGTCGCGCACGAGCTCCACGCCGTGGAGTGCGGTGAGCCACCGCGGCGGCAGGTCGGCCGGTACGGCCAGGGTGCGGGTCCCGTGCGCGGCCAGGAGTTCGGCGACGAGGGCGGGCAGGCCGCCGGACGTGGTGCGGTGGACGGCCGCCCGGTAGTCGGCGAGGTTCTCGGCGAGCAGCGCGCGCAGGGCGGCCGGGTCCTCGGAGGTGTGCGCGCTCCGGTAGGCGCGGGCGACGGGGTGGCCGGCCGGCGACTCCGCGGCGGGTACGTCCGCGAGTGCGGTGCGGATGCGGGCCAGGACGAGGTCGCGGGAGCCGTTCACCGAGCCTCCCCTCCTTCGCGGAACGGGGGTGCGCCGGGCGTGGCTTCGCCGTGCCGGGCGTCGCGCGGCCGGGCGCGGTGCGCGCGCCACCAGTCGCGGAAGGACGCCGCGGGCATGCGGGGCAGGTCCCGGGCCCCGCTCCACGCCCCGGCCGCCCCGGGCAGGCGCAGCCGTTCCGGCTGGAGGCGCCGGGTGCGGGCACCGGCCCGCAGGGTGGCCGCGTACGCCGCCGGGTGGTCCAGCAGCCATGTCGCCGCCCGTACGCCCGCCCGCTCCCGGCGGTGCCCGGCGGACTTCTCCGCGACCCGTTCCCGCAGGTGGACGAGGACCTCGGGGATGTCGATGGCGACCGGGCACACCTCGTAGCAGGCGCCGCACAGCGAGGAGGCGTACGGCAGGGAGGCGTCCACCTCGCTCTGCAGGCCGCGGAGTTGGGGCGTCAGGATGGCGCCGATCGGACCGGGGTAGGGCGAGCCGTACGCGTGGCCGCCGGCCCGCTCGTACACCGGGCAGACGTTCAGGCAGGCGGAGCAGCGGATGCAGCGCAGCGCCTGCCGGCCCACCTGGTCGGCGAGGGTGGCGGTGCGGCCGTTGTCGAGCAGCACGAGATGGAAGGTGCGCGGACCGTCGCCCTCCGCCACGCCGGTCCACATCGAGGTGTAGGGGTTCATCCGCTCGGCGGTGGAGGAGCGCGGCAGCAGTTGCAGGAACACCTCCAGGTCCTGCCAGGTGGGGACGACCTTCTCGATGCCGACGACGGAGATCAGCGTCTCCGGCAGCGTGAGGCACATCCGGCCGTTGCCCTCGGACTCCACCACGACCACGGTGCCGGTCTCTGCGACGAGGAAGTTCGCTCCGGAGACGGCGACCTTCGCGCGCAGGAACTTCTCCCGCAGGTGCAGCCGTGCCGCCTCGGCCAGGTCGGAGGGCCGGTCGGTCAGCGTGCCGGGCGCCGGCCGTCCCCAGCGGCCCATCGCCTCGCGGAAGAGGTCGCGGATCTCGCCGCGGTTGCGGTGGATCGCCGGGACCAGGAGGTGCGAGGGCAGGTCGTCGCCGAGCTGCACGATGAGTTCCGCGAGGTCCGTCTCGTACGCGGTCACGCCCTCGGCGGCGAGCGCCTCGTTGAGACCGATCTCCTGGGTGGCCATCGACTTGACCTTGACGACCTCCCGTTCGCCGGTGGCGCGGACCAGGCCGGCGACGATGCGGTTCGCCTCGTCGGCGTCCGCGGCCCAGTGCACCTGCCCGCCCGCCGCGGTGACGGCCCGTTCGGTCTGGAGGAGGTAGTGGTCGAGGTGGCGCAGCGTCCGGTCCTTGAGGTCCTTTCCGGCCTGCCGCAGCTGCGCCCAGTCGCCGAGTTCGGCGACGGCGGCGGCCCGCTTGTCGCGGATGGTGTGCGTGGCGTGCGTGAGGTTGGCGCGCAGCCGCGTGTCGCGGACGGACCCGGCGGCGGCCCGGGGGAAGGCCGGCATCCCGAGGTAGGCGGTGTTCATCGCGGGGGCCTCCGGTCCGCTTCCGTGCACGCGAGGATCTCGGCGAGGTGGAGGGGGCGTACGGGCGCGTCCTGCCGCCGGATCAGGCCGTCGAGGTGCATCAGGCAGGAGTTGTCCGCCCCGCACAGCGTGTCGGCGCCGGTGGCGAGGGCGTGGTCCACCTTGTCCCGTCCCATGGCCACCGACACGGCCTCGTTCTTCACCGCGAACGTGCCGCCGAAACCGCAGCACTCCTCGGCGCCGGGCAGCTCGATCAGGGTCAGACCGCGCACGGCCCGCAGCAGCCGCAGCGGACGGTCGCCCAGCCCCAGCGTCCGCAGCCCGTGGCAGGACGGGTGGTAGGTGACGGTGTGCGGGTAGTACGCGCCGACGTCGGTGACGCCGAGCACGTCCACCAGGAACTCGGTCAGTTCCCGCACCCGCGGCACCAGAGCGGCGGCGGCCGCGGCGAGGGCGTCGCCGCGGCCCTCGGCGCGGGCCCGTTCCCCCATCCGCGGGTAGCCCTCGCGGACCATGGCGACGCAACTGCCGGAGGGCGCGACGACGTGGTCGTAGCCCGCGAACGCGTCGGCCGTGCGCCGCAGCAGCGGCTCGGCAGCCCGCCGGTGGCCGGTGTTGTACTGCGGCTGGCCGCAGCAGGTCTGGGCCGGGGGGAAGTCGACCTCGACGCCCAGCCGTTCCAGCAGCCGTACGACCGCCCGTCCCGTCTCCGGGTACAGCGCGTCGTTCACGCAGGTCACGAAAAGGGCGACGCGCAGCCCGGCGCCCGGGCCGGGTGCGGACGCGCTCACGTGCGGTCCTCCTCCGCCAGGGCGAGCAGCTCCGCGAGGTGCACGGCGCGGGTGCGGGCGCCCGTACGGCGCAGACCCTGCCGCAGCTGTCGCAGGCAGCCGGGGTTGACGGCGACGACGAAGTCGAGGTCGGCCTCCGCGAGGGCCGCCAGCTTCGGGTCCAGTACGGCACGGCTGTCCGCCGGCCGGAGCATCGCGTACGTGCCGGCGGCGCCGCAGCAGTCCCCGGCACCCGGCACCTCCACGTACTCCGCGACGGCGGCGATCAGTTCGCGCGGCGGGCGGGTGACGCCGAGGCCGTTGCGCAGGTGGCAGGAGTCCTGCAGCCCGACGCGGGCCGTGCGGCCGTCGACGGTCACCCGCCCGGCGGGCACGTGGCCTTCGCGGTGCAGGTGGTCGCCGAACTCCCGTACCCGGTCGGGGCCGAGGTGGTGGGCGAGGTGGGCGGCGCAGCCGCCCGCGGTGGTCACGAGGGTGCCGGGCAGCCGCGCGCCCAGCTCCTCGGCGAGCGCCTTCCCGGTGGCGGAGTCGCCGTTGTGGGCGTGCAGTGCACCGCAACAGCCCTGCCCCGGCGGTACGTTCAGCTCGGGCCGCAGCCGCAGCGCGGCCCGTGAGACCGCCGGGTACAGGCCGCGTTCGACGCATCCCAGCATCAGCGACGGCCCGTCGGCCGAGCCGCCGCCGGACGGACGGGCGTGGCGGCGCACCAGCCCTTGGAGGCGCAGCAGGAACGGCCGGGCGACCACCGCGGTCAGCAGCCGGACGATCCACGGCCGCTTCGGGCCGCTCCACTGGTGGTCCCGCCACTGCTCCAGCAGCTGCCCGTACTCCACGCCCGCCGGGCAGACCGTCTCGCACGCGCGGCAGCCCAGGCAGTACGACGACTCCTCCGCCAGCGTCGGGTCGTCGGCGGGGAGTTCGCCGGTCTCCAGGGCGCGCATCAGCGTGATGCGGCCGCGCGGGGAGGACGCCTCGTCGCCGGTGAGGGAGTACGTGGGGCAGGCGGGGAGGCAGAACCCGCACGAGATGCAGCGGTCCAGCTGCTCCTTGTCGAAGAGGCCGCGCCCGGTGCCGGGGCCTTCGGCGGGCGGGCCGGGCTGCGGGGGTTCGGTCGTCATGAGCCGAGCTTTCCGGGGTTGAGGATGCCCGCCGGATCGAAGGCGTGCTTGATGCGGCGCAGCAGGGCCATCTGGTCGTCGCCGAGGCGGTCGGCGAGGTAGGGGAGCTTGGCGGCGCCCACGCCGTGTTCGCCGGTGATGGTGCCGTCGAGTGCGAGGGCGGCGGCGAAGATCTCGCCGAACGCCTGGTGGGCGCGTTCCACGGCCCCGGTGTCGTCCGGGTCGACGACGCAGGTGGGGTGGAGGTTGCCGTCGCCCGCGTGCCCGAAGGTGGCGATGAGCAGGCCGTGCCGTTCGGCGATCTCGTCGATGCGCCCGACCATCTCGGCCAGCCGGTGCCGGGGCACGGTCGCGTCCTCCAGGATGGTGAGCGAGCCGAGCCGGGACAGGGCGGGCAGGCCGCAGCGCCGGGCGGCGAGCAGCGCGTCGGCCCGCGCGACGTTCTCCGCGAGGGTGACCTCCAGGGCGCCGGCGGCGGTGCAGACCTCCTGGATGCGGGCCAGGTTGCCGGCGACCACCGACGGGTCGCCGTCGTCGCCGAACAGCAGCAGCGCGCCGGCGTCGGTGCGCAGGCCGAGCCCGGCGAACGCCTCGACCGCTTCGATGCACTTGCGGTCCAGGAACTCCAGGGTCGCCGGGACGACGCCCGCGGCGATGACGGCCGCGACGGCGCGGGAGGCGTCGGCGAGCGAGTCGAAGTAGGCGACGCCGGTGCCGGTGTCGGCGGGTTTCGGCAGCAGCGCCACGGTCACCTCGGTGATCACCGCGAGGGTGCCCTCGGAGCCGGTGAGCAGGCGGGTGAGGTCGTAGCCCGCGACGTCCTTCCACAACCGGCCGCCGGTACGCACGATCTCGCCGGTGGGCAGGACGGCCTCCAGGCCGAGCACGTAGTTGCGGGTCACGCCGTACTTCAGGCCGCGCAGGCCGCCCGCGCAGGTGGCGACGTTGCCGCCGACGGTGGAGACGGTGCGGCTGCCCGGGTCGGGGGCGTACAGCAGCCCGGCGTCGCCGGCGGCGTCGGCGAGCTGAGCGGTCGTCACTCCGGTCTGCACCCGGGCGAGCAGTTCGCCGGGGCTGATCTCCAGCACGCGGTTCAGCCGGGTCAGGACCAGCATCACCCCGCCGTGCAGGGCGACGGTCCCGGCGCACAGGTTGGAGCCCGCGCCGCGCGGGACCACCGGCACACCGCGTTCGGTGGCCAGCCGCAGCACGGCGGCGACCTCCTCGGTGCTGCCGGGGAACACCACGACGTCCGGTGGCGCGTGGAAGAGCGGGGTGGCGTCCCGGGCGTACGCGGCGAGCTGCCCGGGCTCGACCCGTACGTGCTCCCGGCCGACGAGCGCGGCGAGTGCGTCGGCGAGTGCACCGGCCCGCCCGTCGCCCGCGCCTGCGCCTGCGGCGGTGTCGGGTTCGGTCCGCTCGCTCGGGGGCGTGGCGCGGCCGGCGGCCCGTTCGGTGTGCGCGGTCATCGGCCCGCCCCCGGGCGGCTGGTCGTCCCCATCGTTCCTCCGGTGTCGTCTCGTCGGCTGCGGGCGGATGGAGAGACCAGTGTGCTGCGTGCGGGTGGTCCGCGACACCGTCGGGGCGAACGCGGACAGGGGGACGCGGGAGACCGGGGACGCGGGACGTGGGGGGAGGGCGCGGCGGCCGGGGGCCGGTTCCGGGTCGTTCCGCAGCCCGCAACCGGCCCCGGCGTGCTCAGTGTCCGCCGAGCATCTTCCGCATCGCGGCGATCTCGGCGGTCTGCGCCTCGATGATCGTGTCGGCGAGGTCCAGTGCGGGCTGGTACGAGCCCTCCTTGAGCTCGGTCCCCGCCATCGCGACCGCGCCCTCGTGGTGCTCGATCATCAGGCGCAGGTACGCCTCGTCGAAGTCCTTGCCCGTGGACTGCTTCAGCTCCGCCATGTCCTCGGCGGACAGCATGCCGGGCATCGGCTCCCCGGACCCGTGGCCGCCGTGACCGTCAGGGCCGGAGGCGCCGTCCTGCCCGCCGTGGGCGTCGCCCGAGGGGATCTTCTCCCCCCACGCCCTCAGCCAGCGGGACATCGTCCTGATCTCCGGAGCCTGGGCCTTCTCGATCTTCTCCGCCAGCTCCCGCACCTCGCCCGAGGCGGCCCGGGTCTCGGCCAGTCCGGACATGGTGACCGCCTGGCGGTGGTGCGGGATCATCCCCTGGGCGAAGGCGATGTCGGCGGCGTTGTGCCGCTGCGTCTCCTGCGGGGCGGAGGCGGACGGCGAGGCGTCGGACTCGGCGCCGCTGCCGCCGCCCTGCCCGGAGGTGCCGCCTGCGCCGCCGCAGGCGGCGAGGACGAGGGCGGCGGTGACCGTGACGGCGGACCCCGCCACCCGGTGGACGCGGGAACGGCGTGTGGTGGAACGGCGTGCGGTGAAACGGTTCGTGGTCATGGTGAAGCGACTCCTGTGCGCTGGGTGTAGGACGTGCGGGCGCGGCCGCGCGCCGGGGTGGCGTCGCGGCCGGGCGCGCCTATATGCGCAGGAGTTGCAGGGCGCTGAGGGACGGCGGGGCGCGGGTGCACCGGTCGTCGCTGTGGCACCGGAGAGTGGGCGCGGTGTCCGCGACCGGGGACCCGGCGGACCGCACGAGGTCCGGCAGGGCGGGTGCGCCGGCCACGCCGGCGGCCGCACAGGTGGCGTCCGCGTGCCGGAGGTGGCCGTCGTGACCGCCCTCGGTGAGCGCCGTGTGCCCGCACGGCGCGGAGGCCCGGCTGTGCGCGGACGCGGGTGCCGTCACCGGAGCGGCGGCGTGGTGGCCGTGGGCCCGGTCTGCCGTGGGGGCCGGGGTCGGCCCCAGGCCGTGCATGGCCAGCACACCGGCCAGCAGCACGAGCACCAGCACGGGCAGGGCTCGTGCCCGACCGTGCCGCGCCGAACGCCGCTGCCGCCCTGTCATGGCGGTCATCGTACGGGTGCAGGGAACGGATTTCGTGGATGGGCGGGGCATGCCGTACAGTAGGGATCACCGACGCGGGGTGGAGCAGCTCGGTAGCTCGCTGGGCTCATAACCCAGAGGTCGCAGGTTCAAATCCTGTCCCCGCTACTGTGTGATGTCGCAGGACATCGAGGACGCCCGAACCTACAGAGATGTAGGTTCGGGCGTTCGTCATTTTGGGGTGGGGCCTGGTGGGCGGCCTGTGCGCTGGTAGATGACGGTGGGGTCGAGGACCGGTTCGCGGAGGATTTCGCCGGTGGCGGCGTTGATCACGCGGATATCGAGGTCCTGGACGAGGGCCAGGACGTAGGTTCCGGCGTGGGTTCGTCCGATGCCGATGCGGTGGAGGGTTCCGCCGTGGCGCAGGGTGATGGAGCCGGCTTTGGAGACGCGGTCGGTGCGTACGCGGTCGTGGGTGTCTGTGCTGCGGTCGGTGCCGGGTGTGGTTTTCGGGCGGGCGGTGTAGATGGTCGCCGGGGTCGCGCGGTGGGGTAGGGACCGGTGGGGTCGGCGGTGGTTGTAGGTGTCGAGGAAGGCGTCGACTAGGGCTTGCAGTTCGGTCAGGGTCGCGGGCTGGGCCGGCTGGGCGGTGAGCCATTTCTTCATGGTCTGCTGGAAGCGTTCGATCTTGCCCTGGGTGGTGGGGCTGTTCGGTTTGCCGTTCTTCTGGACGATGCCCAGGCGGCGTAGTTCTTTCTCCAGTGAGGTGCGTCCGCCTCGTCGGCTGGGGCTGGCCAGGCGGACGGTGTAGACCAGGCCGTTGTCGGTCAGTGTCGAGGCGGGATGTCCGTGCAGTTCAGCGGCTTGCCGGAAGGTGTCCAGGACGATCTTGGAAGTGACGGTCCGGTGTGCGGAGGCATGCAGGGCGTAACGGGAGTGGTCGTCGAGCCAGGTGATGATCTCGGTGTCCTGGCCGGGGCGTCCGTCGGGGTGGGTGAGGCGGTAGTGGGTGAAGTCGGACTGCCAGCATTCGTTGGGCTGTTCGGCGGCGAAGCGTATGTAGGAGGACTTGGGCCGCTTCTTGGGCTGGGGTGCGACGGCGCCGGCGCGGGACAGGAGGCGGTGGATCGTGGCTTTGGAGAGTGTGAGGTCGTGGTGGTGTTCGAGGTGCCAGGCGATGGTCTCGGCGCCGGCGTCCAGGCCGGCCTCGGCCAGCTGTTTGCGCAGGGCGAGGACTTCTTCCACGACAGCGGGTGGCGTCGCGCGCGGGTTGGTCTTCGGGGCACGTGAGCGGGGTTGGAACGCGGTCTCGCCCTCGAGGCGGTAGCGGGCCAGGAGGGTGTAGATCCAGGAGCGGGCCACGCCGTAGTCACGGGCGACCTCGGCGACGGGACGGTGCTCGACGGTGACGGCGGTGATGACCAACCGGGCTTTGGACATGCCCGAACATCAGCAGCCCCCCTGTGTGTCCTGGATGACGCGAGACACCATGTCCTCGATGTCCCGAGACATGCGTCCTGGATGTCGTGAGACTGCACACTGTCCCCGCTACTGAAGGCGAAGGCCCGGCAGATTCCTGCCGGGCCTTCGTGCTGTCGGTATGCGGAGGTCAGGCCGACCCGCCTGCCCATTCCGCCACCGTTCCGCACGCCGCCGCGCGCCCGTGCGCCGGGTTGACCTTGTCGCGACGTCAACGTTTCTACTGGCCGCATGCGGATCGGAGAACTCGCCGCACTCGCCGGGGTCAGCACCCGCGCCGTGCGGCACTACCACCGGATCGGGCTGTTGCCCGAGCCCGCCCGCCGTGCCAACGGCTACCGCGCGTACGGGTTGCGCGATGCCGTGGTCCTGGTCCGGGTGCGGCGGCTGACGGAACTGGGGCTCAGCCTCGACGAGGTGCGGGACGTCCTCGCCGACGAGGCGGGCCGGGACCTGCGCGACATCCTCACCGAACTCGACGCCGACCTCGCACGGCAGGAGGAGGCGGTCCGGCAGCGGCGGGCGCGCCTCGCGGAGCTGCTGGCCCAGGCGGCGGACGGCGAGGGCATCCCCGCCGAGGGCCCGGTGTCGCCCGAACTGACGGAGGTGTTCCGCCGGATGGCCCGCACCTCCGCCCGGCTGCCCGGTCCCGAGCCCGAGATGGCGGCCCGGGAACGGGAGTTGCTCGCCCTGCTGGAGGGCTCGGCGCAGGCGGCCGAGACGCACGGCTGGCTCACCGGCATGCTCCAGGCTCTCGGCGCCGATCCGGACGCGATGCGCCGTGCGTACGACGTGTACGCCCGGCTGGACGAACTGGCGGAGGCGGACGTGGACGACGAACGGATCGACGTCGTGGCCCGGGCCGTGGTCGACGCGGTACCCGAGGAGGTGGCCGCGACCATGGGCCGCGGCGTACGTGAGGCGGCGCGCAGCGCGGACGACGACGCTTTCGCGGACGCGCTGTTCGCGGACTTCGCGCCCGCCCAGGCGGAGGCGGTGCGGCGGGCGATGCGGCTGATGCAGGAGCGTGCCGGATGAGCCGGGCGGCGAAGCGGGCGCCCGGCGCCCTCGCGGCGGCGGTCGCGTCGCGGTCCGGCCGCGCCCTCGCCTCCGCGGCCGGAGCCGTCCGGGCCGCGGTGCCCGTGCCGCTGCGCCGGTTGCTGTGGCACGAGCTGCTGCTGTGGGCCTCCCTGCTGCGCTGGGTCGCACGGCGGCCGCAGGGCGTCGGGCCGGGGGACACGGCGGTCGCCTATGCCGGGGCGCAGGCGGCCATGGCGTGGGGGCTGCTCTTCGTGTCCGTGGTGGAGACGGTCGCTCTGGCGTTCCTGATCCCGTGGCCGCTGGTGCACGCGGTGCTGCTGGTGGTCGACGTGTGGGGGGTGTTCTTCGTGGTCGGACTGCACGCCTCCTGCGTGGTGCGGCCGCACGTCGTCGGTGCCGACGGTTCGCTGCGGGTGCGGTACGGGGCGCTGGTCGACGTCACCGTGCCGTCGCACCTGATCGTCTCGGCCCGCGTGGACCGGCGGTACCCCACCGGATCGCTGCTGCGCCTGGGCGCGGACGACGCGGTGGACCTGATCGTCGGGTCGTCCACGACGGTGACCGTGCGGCTCGCCGAGCCGGTCGCGTTCCGGCGGCCGCTGGGGCGCGCGGCCGTGGCGCGGACGCTCCGGTTCCACGCGGACGAGCCGGGCCCGCTCGTGGCGGCCCTCGGCCCGCGCGAGCCCGAGCCCGAGGCGAAGCGGTAGCCGCCGGCATCCCCTGCTGGGCGCGCCGAGCGGCGGGTGTCGGTGGGTGGTGGGACGCTGAAGGAGCAGAGGTGCTGCGACCGGAGGACAGAGGGGCTCCCCATGATCACCACCGACTTCGTGAACGGATCACCGTGCTGGCTGGACCTGGGGGCGCCGGACGTCGACGCGGCGGCCTCCTTCTACAGCGGGGTCTTCGACTGGGAGTACCAGTCCTTCGGGCCCGACGCGGAGGGCTACGGCGCGTTCCGCAAGGACGGCAGCACGGTGGGCGCCGTCGGAAAGCTCACCGAGGAGGGCGCCCGCTCGGCGTGGATGGTCTACTTCCGCACCGACGACGCCAAGGCCGTCGCCCAGCAGGTGGAGAGCGCGGGCGGAGCGTTGCGCGGCGAGCCGATGGACGCCGGTCCGTGGGGCACGATGGCGCAGCTCACCGACCCGCAGGGAGGCCAGTTCGCGGTCTGGCAGCAGGGGGCCGAGAGCAGCGGTCTGGAGCGCGTGGACGACACGGGGTCGCTCGGCTGGATCGAGTTGTACACCCCGGACGCCGGCGGTGCGAAGGACTTCTACCGCGGGCTGTTCGGCTGGCAGTACGAGGACATGCCGATGCCGGGCGACGACAGCATGACGTACACGCTGATCACCCCGGCCGGGAAGGAGGCCGAACGGATGCACGGCGGGCTGATGCAGATGCCCGCCGACCAGCTTCCGCAGACCGGCGGCAGGGCCTACTGGCATCCCGTCTTCGGCACGGACGACTGCGACGCCACCGTGGCGCGGGTGCGGCAGCACGGCGGCGACCTGCTGATGGGCCCGGAGGACGCGGAGGGCGTCGGCCGGATGGCGGTCTGCACCGACCAGAACGGCGCCGAGTTCGTCGTCCTCAAGCCCGCGCCGATGGAGGGCTGACGCCGCGTCCGGCGGGGCCTGCGCCCGGCCGGTCCGAGGCGTGCACGATAATGGGCGCATGCGGATTTCGGCCAAGGCGGACTACGCGGTGCGGGCCGCGCTCGAACTCGCGGCGGCGGGGGACGCCGGCCCGGTGAAGGCCGAGGCGCTCGCCCAGGCCCAGGGCATTCCGCACAAGTTCCTCGAGGGCATCCTCGGCGACATGCGGCGCGGCGGACTGGTGGTCAGCCAGCGCGGAGGCAACGGCGGTTACCGGCTGGCCGCGCCCGCCGAGAACATCACCATCGCGGACGTGATCCGCGTCGTCGAGGGGCCGCTGGTGTCCGTGCGCGGCGCCCGGCCCCCGGAGCTCTCCTACACCGGCCCGGCGGAGTCGCTGCTGCCGCTGTGGATCGCGGTCCGGGCCAACGTGCGGCAGATCCTGGGCGAGGTCTCGCTCGCCGACGTCGCCGCCGCGCGGCTGCCCAGTCGCGTGCACGCGCTGGCCGAGGATCCGGACGCCTGGACGAATCCGTAGCGCCTCGACGCTCTCGATGATCATGCTCTGACCTGCGGTGTTCTCACCCTTCGAGACCGCGCTTGCGCGACGTCGCGTTCTCGTGGACTCTATTCCTGTAAAACCAGTAGGGAAACTAGGGAAACGAGGGGGCCGCGCTTCCGGGCGGTTCCCGCGGTCGAGTGAGTGGGGTGGAGATGCGCACGCTGATCGTGCTGGCGCTGGCCGGCCTGGGGGCACAACTGGTCGACGGGAGCCTGGGCATGGCCTACGGCGTCACCTCGACGACGCTGCTGCTCGCCGCCGGCACCAATCCGGCCGCTGCCTCGGCCACCGTGCACCTGGCCGAGATCGGGACCACGCTCGCGTCCGGCCTGGCGCACTGGCGCTTCCGCAACGTCGACTGGCGGCTGGTCGCCAAGGTCGGCGTCCCCGGCGCGGTCGGCGCCTTCGCCGGTGCCACCGTGCTCTCCGGGCTCTCCACCCAGATCGCCAAGCCGGTGATGGCGGTCATCCTCATCGTTCTCGGCCTCTACGTCCTGACCCGGTTCACCCTCGCCGGCCTCCCGACCGGCAATCTCGGCAAGCCGCTGCGGAACCGTTTCCTGTCCCCGCTGGGTCTGGTGGCCGGGTTCGTCGACGCCACCGGCGGCGGCGGGTGGGGGCCGGTCGCCAACTCCACCATCCTGGCCAGTGGCCGGCTGGAACCGCGCAAGGTCATCGGCTCGATCAGCACCAGCGAGTTCGTGGTGACCGTCGCGGCGAGCGCCGGGTTCCTCGTCGGCCTGGGCACCGAGGGGGTCAACCTCGGCTGGGCGGCGGCCCTGCTGGTCGGCGGCGCGATCGCCGCGCCGTTCGCCGCCTGGCTCGTACGGCACGTGCCGCCGCGGGTCCTGGGCTCCGGTGTCGGCGGCCTCATCATCGTCACCAACGTCCGGACGCTGCTCGACGGCGACCTCCTCTCGCTGGGTGGTACGGCGACGACCGCCGTGTGCGCCGCGCTGTTCGCGGTCTGGGCCGCCGCGCTCACGTACGCGGTCCGCGCCCACCGGCGCACCCGCGCCCGGGAGATCGAGGTGGCGCGCAGCCGCGTGGCCGACGGCGCGGAGGAGGCGGAGGAGCACGAGCAGCAGCGGGCGGTTCCCTCCGCCTGAGCCCGGCCCGCGGCCGGGGCCGCCGCACGCGTCCTGCCGAGACGGCCTCCCCCTCCCATCAGCCTGTCCTGTATGGACCTTGAGCTGCGGCATCTCAAGGCGGAAGTGAGCGCCCGCGCCGGGCGGGTGCGGCGCGGGACGGGGTGCGGACGGGGGCGGCCACGAAGAAGCCTACTCGCGAGTATTGACAGGGCTGCGACACACCCAGCATCCTCCGGATAACTTACTCAAGCGTAAGTTACTGTCGGTAATCCCTCAGTGCCCGACCCCCCACCCCAAGGCACCCCCCCCGACGCTCCCGTGAGGAGTCGCCCGTGAAGTCCCGCCTGCTGCGGGGCGGCAGCCGCCTGCCCCGAAGAGTTCTGACCGTGCTGCTCACCGCCGCGACGGCCGCCTCCCTCGGCCTGGTCTCCGCACCCGCGGCGGCGGCCGAGGAGAACCGGCCGCCGTTCTACGAGCCCCCCGCCACCCTCCCCGCGCACAACGGCGACATCGTCCGCTCCGAGCCGTCGGTCTTCTACCTCGACCCGCTCAAGGTGCTGAAGGTCGACGCCCTCGTGAACCGCGTGATGTACCGCTCGACCGACGGGAACGGCGAGCCGATCGCCGTCACCGGCACCGTCATCACCCCGAAGACGCCCTGGACCGGCGAGGGCGAACGACCCGTCATCGGCTACGCCCCCGGCACCCAGGGGCTCGGCGACCACTGCGCGCCGTCCCGCCGGCTGGCCGGCGGCACCGAGTACGAGGGCCTGTTCGCCAAGGGCCTGCTCGCCCGCGGGTACGCGGTCGCCATGACCGACTACGCGGGCCTCGGCACCCCGGGCGTGCACACCTACGTCAACCGCGAGGTGTCCGGCAACGCCGTCCTGGACGTCGTCCGCGCCGCGCAGCGGCTCCCGGAGGCGAAGCTGCCGGACGACGGCCCCGTGGCGATCACCGGATACTCGCAGGGCGGCGGCGCGGCCGCCGCCGCTGCCGAACTCGCCCACACCTACGCCCCCGGGCTGGACCTCCAGGGCGTGGCCGCCGGAGCCGTCCCCGCCGACCTCGCCCCCGTGGCCGACCAGCTGGACGGGTCGCTGTACGCGGGCTTCCTCGGCTACGCCGTCGCGGGCCTGTCCGCCGGCTACGACCTCGATCTGAGCCCGTACCTGGACGAGGACGGCGAGCGGTTCGTCGCCAGGGCGCAGGAGTACTGCACCGAGGAGGCCGTGCTGCGCATGGCGTTCACCCGGTCCAGCACCCTCACCGAGGACGGCCGGCCGCTGACCGAGTACCTGGACGAGGAGCCGTTCGCCTCCGTCGTCGCGGAACAGGAGATCAGCGACGGCACCCGCGCCCCGCAGGTGCCGACACTGGTCACGCACAGCCTGCTGGACGACGTGATCCCGTACCGGGTCGGCCGGGAGATGGCCGCCGACTGGTGCGCGGCGGGAGCGGAGGACGTGCGGTTCGCCTCCAACCTCGGGCCGACCCACCTGGGGGGCGCGGTCGCCGGGTTCCCGACGGTGTTCGGCTGGCTGGAGGGGCGGTTCGACGGCCGTCCGGCACCGTCCAGCTGCGGCCGCCTGTAGCGCGCGGTGCGGGAGGCCGGGCGACGCGCCGTCGCCCGGCCCTCGCGCCGCACGCCCGTCACCCGCTCACGGCCGTGCCCGTCGCGCCCGTCGCGCTCCGCGCCGCGGTCGCCGCGGCCGGCCCGGGCGCGGCCGTGAGCCGTACGAGCACGGCCGCGATGTCGTCGTGCAGCGGCCGGGACGCGGCGGGCTCGGCGATCCGCTGCACCGCCGCCTCCAGGCCGCCGCCGGCCCCGTCCGGTCCGTCCGGCCCGTCCGGCCCGTCCGGTCCTACCGGTCCGTCCGGCGTTCCCGGGGCGGACCCCGTCGTACCGCCCCACCAGGCCACACGTTCGCAGAGTGCGGCCACCCCGTCCGTGTAGTCGCCGCCGCGGCGTTCCACCAGGCCGTCCGTGTACAGCAGGAGCGCGCCGCCGCGCGGCAACGCGGTCTCCGTCACGGGGTAGTCGCGCTCCTCGAAGGTGCCCAGCGGCACCCCTCCCGGCACCTCCAGCTCCCGCACCCGGCCGTCCCCGTCCAGCAGCAGCGGGTACGGGTGGCCCGCGCGGGCGAGGCGCAGCACGCCGTCGCGCGGGTCGATCTCCGCGACGCAGCAGGTGGCGAACCGGTCGGTGTCCAGCTCCTCCAGCGCCAGACCGCCGCGCACCAGCAGGTCGGCGGGCCCGTGCCCCTCGGAGGCGTAGGCGCGCATCGAGGTGCGCAACTGGCCCATCACGCCCGCCGCCTGGACGCTGTGCCCCTGCACGTCACCGATGATCACCGCGACCCGGCCCTCCGAACGGGGCACCACGTCGTACCAGTCGCCGCCCACCTCCAGGCCCGCCGAGCCGGGCCGGTAGCACGCCGCGACCTCCAGTCCCGGCGTCTGCGGCAGACGCATCGGCAGCAGCAGGCGCTGCAGCTCCGTCAGGTACCGGCGGCGGGTGTCGTGCAGCCGGGCACGGGCGATGGACTGGCCGAGGATGCCTCCGGCGGCGGTCAGCACCGTACGGTCGTCCGAGGTGAAGGAGCGCGGCCGGTCGTAGATCAGCGTGCAGACGCCCACCAGTCCTTCCGCCGACGTCATCGGCAGCAGCGCCCACGCCTGCTGGTCGGCGGGTGGTGCGAAGTGCTCGCCGGGCATCCGTTGCGCCCACTCGCGGGGCGACTCCACGAACATCGGGTTTCCGGAGCGGAGGGCTTCCAGCAACGGGTCGCGGTGCACGCGGCGGGCGAGCCGTTCCATGCGCCGTGCCTCCGCCGCGTCGAACCCGGTGGAGCCGACCAGCCGCGCCGGGCCGTGCTCCTGGCGCAGGTACACCGCGAGCCACCGGGCGCCGAGGGTGGGCATCGCCTCCCGGATGACGGTCTGCACCACGTCGTCGGTGGTCACGGCCGCCGTCAGGCCGCGGGTGAGGTTGAGGACGAAGTCCCTGCGGGTGCGCCGTTCCTCCTCCCGCTCGATCTCCTCCGTGCGGTCCTGCGCGATGCCGGTCATGCCCCGCGCCTCGCCGCCGTGCAGGAAGACCACCCGGCTCTCCGCGTCGATCCAGCGCACCGAGCCGTCGGGGCGGGCGATCCGGAACACGGCGTGGTACCTGCCGGTGGTCCGGCTCTCCGCCACGGCCTCCTCCACCACCCGGCGGTCCTCGGGCAGCACGGCGGCGAAGAACGTCTCGATCCGGCCGTCGAAGGAGTCCGGTGCGATCCCGAACAGCCGGCACAGCCGCTCGTCCCAGACCAGCCGCCCGCTCGGGAAGTCCCAGTCGAAGGAGCCGATGCCCGCGCCCGCCATGGCCAGGTCGAGCATCGAGACCCGGCCCCGGTCGGTGGCCAGTGCCACCGGAGGCTCCCCCTCCGCCGTGCCGCCGGACGCCACGGAGGCGCCTCGCGACGTCGCGGGTGACGGCCCGTCGACGTCGCCCGGGTTGCCGTCGCCGCCCGCGTCGCCGACCTCGTCGTCACCGTCGTCGTCGCCGCTCGCGAGGATCCGCTGGCGTCGGTGCGCGCACACCGTGGCGACGGCCCGCAGCCTCGCCCGGTGTCCGTCCATCGCGGCGAACCCGGCGGGCAGCAGGAGGGCGAGGACGCCCAGGCAGTCGCCGTCCGCGAGCAGCGGCAGCGAGACGTAGACGTAGTCGGCGCCGGCCCCCCGCAGCCGTGCGGCCGGCTCCACCAGGGTGCGGGGGAAGTCGGCGGCGGGCGCGTAGACCGGCACCCGCGAGCGCACCGCCTCCGCGACGGGGACGTCCCAGCCGACGGTCATCGTCGCGTACGCGCGGAGGGCGGCTTCGCTCAAACCGAGGGAGGCGTCCAACGTCAGCCGCCCGTCGGCGTGCTGACGGTAGAGCGCGCCGACCCGCTGGGCGTCCTCGGGCAGGGCGGCGTCCATCGCGGCGGACAGGAGCGTCGGGGCGTCCACGCAGGTCAGCAGCCGGACGAGGGCATGGTCGCGCCCCCACGTGATCGGGTCGCCTGCCATCTGCGGCTCCTCGGCACCGGAGCGTTCGCCTCCCTTGTCATGGTGGGGCAGAAGGGGCCCGATCGCACTCCCGGGGCGGTGGGGACGGGGCCGGGCCGACGGCCGGCGGACCGGCCGAAAATCGTTCCCCGGAAGAGGCGGAAAACGCTGGTTCACGGGCGCCGCGCGAGGCACCATCGGCGGTACACCCTCTTGGTCGCCGGGGCCCCCGGCCGGTAGCAGGAGACCGATCCCCCATGCGCGCATCCTGGACCACCGTCGTCCGCCTGTGCAGGGAAGTGGCCTACGGCATCGATGCGGTGACCGCGGTCAGGCACGGCAGGCAGCCGGGCGTGCCACCGTATCCGCCGCCGTCGCTCTTCAGCGCGCCGTCCGACGTTCCGGCACGCGTTCCGCTGCCGCAGCCGCGGGCACCTCGCTCCTGACGAACGGGCAGCCGCCCGGGGCGCCCGGCGATCCGTCTTCCGGTCCGGCCACGGGTTCCCCGTGCGCCGTACGCCTCGTCAGGCGCGTGCGGCGGCGGCGAGGGGCCGGACACGGCCCTCGATCATCGCCGCCAGGCCCCGTACCGCGCACCCCGCCGGATCCTCCGCTACGTGCACCGCCATCCCGGTGCTCGCCCGCAACCGGCTGTCCAGGCCGGGCAGCAGCGCGGTCCCGCCGGCCAGCACCATGCCCCGGTCGGCGAGGTCGGCGACCAGGTCCGGCGGGCAGCGGTGCAGCACCGAGCGGATCGCGTCCACCAGACCGGTCAGCGGTGCCTGGATGGTCGCGCGCACCTCGCCCGGGTCGATCCACACCGTCCGGGACAGGCCGGTGACCACGTCCCGGCCGTGCACCTCGGTGGGCCCGGCCACTCCGGAGGCCGCCCCGTGCAGCGCCAGGTGCAGCGGCCGTACGGACTGGTTGAGCAGCACGATCTCGTGCTCGTTGCGCAGGTGCTGGACCAGGGCCGTGTGGATGGTGTCGCCGCCCATCGGCACGGTCGCCGCCGCCACCACCGCACCCAGCGCCAGCACGGCCACCTGGGTGGTGGTGGCCCCGCAGACCAGGATCATGGTGGCCTCGGGCTGCTCCACCGGCAGTCCGCAGCCGATGCCGGAAGCGGTCGGCGCGTCGACCAGCTCGACCCGCCGGGCGCCCACGCCGGCCAACGTCTCGATGGCCGCGCGGCGGGCGAGCGGGCCCGCGTCGTGCGGCACGCAGGCGGCCGCCCGCAGCGTGGGCCGGAACCGCCAGGCTCGGCGCACCTTCCCGCCGATCATCGCGCGCAGCATCCGCTGGGCCATCTCGATGTCGCTCACCGTGCCGCCCGCCACCGGCCGGACGACCCGGATGTGCTCCGGAGTGCGCCCCTCCATCCGTTCCGCCGAGGCGCCCACCGCGATCAGCGCGCCGGAGAGGGTGTTGACGGCGACCACGGAGGGGGCGTCGACGAGCAGCCCCGCATCCTTGACGTGCACCCGTGTTCTGGCGGCACCGACGTCGACGGCCACGGAGCAGCGGCGCAGCTGGTCAAGGCTGAAGGTCACGGCGGATCGGGTCCTTCCCGGTGGGTGGTCGGCGGGCCCGGGCCGCCCACCCCGGCGGCCCTCACGACCACTCTGCGGGGGGCCGGGCGGTCCCGCCCGCTGGGATGGTCCGGACGGGCGAGGCGCGGTTGCGGGGCGTCCCGCCCGGTCCTCCACCGCCTACTCCGCCTGTGCCACGCGGCGCTGACGCCGGGTCAGTCGCGGACGGCCCGGGCCAGCGCCCCGGAGGTGTCCTCCTCCGCGTGCTCCGCCGCCTGCTCGCTGAACTGGGTGCGGTACAGCTCCTCGTAGCGTCCGCCCAGGTCCAGCAGTTCGGCGTGCGTCCCGCGCTCCACGATGCGGCCCTCCTCCAGCACGAGGATCTGGTCCGCCGCGCGCACCGTCGACAGGCGGTGTGCGATGACCACCGAGGTGCGGTCCGCCAGTGCCTCGGCCAGCGCCTCCTGCACGGCCGCCTCGGAGGTGGAGTCCAGGTGTGCGGTGGCCTCGTCGAGGATGACGACGCGCGGCCGGGCGAGCAGCAGCCGGGCGATCGTGAGCCGCTGACGTTCGCCGCCGGAGAGCCGGTAGCCGCGTTCGCCGACGACGGTGTCCAGGCCGTCCGGCAGGGCCGCGACCAGGCCGTCCAGGCGGGCACGGCGCAGCGCGTCCCACAGTTCCTCGTCGTCGGCGTCCGGCCGGGGCAGCAGCAGGTTGGCGCGGACGGTGTCGTGGAAGAGGTGGCCGTCCTGGGTGACCATGCCGAGGGTCCGGCGCAGCGACTCGGCGCTCAGGTCCCGCACGTCGGTCCCGGCCAGCCGCACGGCGCCGCTGTCCGTGTCGTACAGCCGCGGCACGAGCTGGGCGACGGTGGACTTGCCCGCGCCGGACGAGCCGACCAGGGCGATCATCTGCCCGGGCTCCGCGCGGAACGAGACGCCGTGCAGCACCTCCTCGCCGCCGCGCCGGTCCAGGGTGGCGACCTCCTCCAGCGACGCCAGGGAGACCTTGTCGGCGGAGGGGTAGGAGAAGCGGACGTCGTCGAACTCCACCGACACCCCGCCCGCGGGAACGGCGGCGGGGTAGGGCCGCTCGTCGATCAGCGGCCGGAGGTCGAGCACCTCGAAGACCCGCTGGAAGCTCACCACGGCGCTGCTCACCTCCACCCGTGCGCTGGCCAGTGCGGTCAGCGGGGCGTAGAGGCGGGTGAGCAGCAGGGCGAGGGCGACCACCGAGCCGGGGTCCAGCGTGCCGCGCAGCGCGTAGAAGCCGCCGAGGCCGTAGACGAGCGCGAGGGCGAGCGCCGAGACCAGGGTGAGCGCGGTGATGAAGTAGTGCTGGAGCATCGCGGTCCGCACGCCGATGTCCCGCACCCGCCGCGCGCGGGCCGCGAACTCGTCGGACTCCTCCGCGGGCCGTCCGAAGAGCTTCACCAGTGTGGCGCCGGGCGCGGAGAAGCGTTCGGTCATCCGGGTGCTCATCGCGGAGTTGTGGGCCGCGCGCTCGTGCTCCATGGCGGCGAGCCGGGTGCCCATCCGGCGGGCGGGCAGCACGAACACGGGCAGCAGGGCCAGCGCCAGCAGGGTGACCTGCCAGGAGAGCGTCAGCATGACGACCAGCGTGAGCAGCAGCGTCACGAGGTTGCTGACGACGCCGGAGAGGGCGCCGCTGAAGGCGCGCTGTGCGCCGATCACGTCGTTGTTCAGCCGGCTGACCAGCGCCCCGGTGCGGGTGCGGGTGAAGAAGGCGACGGGCATCCGCTGCACGTGGTCGTAGACCGCGGTGCGCAGGTCGAGGATGAGGCCCTCGCCGATCCGGGCGGACAGCGCACGGGTGGCGATGCCGGCCGCCGCCTCGGCGAGCGCGATGCCCGCGATCAGCGCCGCGAGGCCGAGCACCATGCCGGTCGACGCGCCGCCCACGATGGCGTCGACCACCCGGCCGGCGAGCAGCGGGGTGGCCACCGCGAGGCCCGCGACGACGCTGCTGAGCAGCAGGAAGAAGAGGATGCGGCGGTGGTGGGGGCGGGCGAAGCGGACGATGCGGCCGAGGGTCTCCCGGGAGAACGGGTTCTCGCCCTCCTTGGCGTTGCGTGCGTGGTGCAGAGCGCTCCACGCGGTGATCTCCATGCTCATCGCGTTCGTCCTCCGTGAGGTCTCGCCGGGTGCGACACCTGTGACGCTAGAATTTCAACTTCACTTGAAGTCAAGGCGCGGGTGGCCGTCGCCATTCCGCCGGCGGACCGCGGGCGGAATACGGCCGGCCGCTGCGGCACCGGGCGGGGGGCCGCTGCGGGCGGCGGCTCAGCGTTCCGCGTACACGATCCACACCTGCCCGCGGTCGAAGGGCATCCGCGCGCCGCCGGGCAGGGTGAACGCGGTGCCGTCGGCGGCCGAGGGCCGCTTCCAGCGCACGTCGTACGCCCGGCCGTCGCGCAGCACCTTCGCCCGCCCGGAGCCCACGCTCTCGATGTACGGCGTGACGGCCCCGGCGACGTCGCGGAACTGCGAGGGACGCATGGTCACGTACTGCACGACCACCGTGGGGGCGCCGAGCCGGTCGCCGTCCGTGCCGCGTGCCGGTGCGCCGTCCATCGAGACCAGCCAGCGTTCCTGCTCGGCCGACCAGGTGAATCCGAAGCGCGCGGCGGGGTAGCGCACGGTGTGGCTGCCGTCCTTCTTCCCGCCGTCCGGCGCGGGGCCGAAGCGGAACCCGATGTCGCGCGGCCGGCTCGGGTCATCGGCGGCGCGCAGGGCGGCCTTCGGGCGTACGTAGAGGTTGTCGGGCACGGCCCGGCCGGAGGAGCGCGTGTACGCGTTCGGCGACGCGCCGGCCGGCACCCGGCGGACGGGCGACTTCCGCAGGTCGTCCTTGAGGGCGCTGCGCACGCCCGAGTAGGCGAACGCGGGGTGGCCGAACTGCCGCAGCAGCTCCAGGTCGGACTCGCGGGCGCTGCGCACCGGGCCGACCCGGTCGGGCGTGCGGCTCGCGTAGACGGCCATGAGGCGGCTGAGGCCGCCCTCGACCTTCTCCACGTACACCAGGTCGGCCGCCCGGATGCCGGTGTGCGGGCGGGCGGAGGGGGTGTTGCCGAGCTTGACGGCCAGCACCCCGTGCTGCTTCCCCTCCTCCCCGGTGAAGGGGGAGACCGCGGGCGCGTCGGGCGCCTCGGGTGTGCCGGTCGGGGGCTGGGCGGTGGGCTGCGGGGTCGGGGTGGAGGGGGGATCCTCGTCGCCGTTCTGGCCGGTGCAGGCCGCGGCGGCGAGCGCGAGGACCAGCATCCCGGCCGGGACGGTACGGCGCCGCGCCTGCCGACGCCGTCGTCTCGGGCGTATGTCGTCCCTGGCGAGTTTCCCCACGGCGGCCACCTCCCGTACGGGTCGTCCTGGTGTTCGACCCCTGCCTGCAGTGGTACCCCGAACGGAGGAGCCGCACCGCGGGTGGGTCTGGTGAAGATCCTCCGCTCCGTCGCGCCGCCTCGCACGCGGGCCTATCCGTCGATGGTCTACGGAAAGTGATTCCGCAATTCCGCATTGCACCGTCCTTCGGGCCGGTGGCGCGTTTTCGATGGTCGATATCCACGTTCCGTCATGCAGTGCCTGCACGCCGCACGCAAGGGCGGTGGATGGAATTCCGCTTTCCCTCGCGGCTCGCCTCGCACCTCTCTGACCGGCTGTGATGGCGTCACGACCTGGAGTCGCACCCGGGATTCACGCATGCGGAAGTGGCGGCAACATGGTTATGATTCACGGCAGTTGAATCGTCTGCGTCATGCGGGCCACCCAACTTCCCTGCGTTTCACGGAGATTGCAATGCCTCACCCGTACAACGGCATGACCGCCGCCGACCTGCACGACGTCGCATGGCAGAAGAGCCGCTTCAGCAACCAGCAGGGTACGTGTGTGGAATTCGCGAAGCTGCCGGGCGGCGACGTCGCGGTGCGCAATTCCCGGTTCCCGGGCGGCCCGGCGCTGGTCTACACGCCGGCCGAGGTGGAGGCGCTGCTGCTGGGCGTCAAGGCGGGCGAGTTCGACCACCTGGTGCACGACTGACCGAGTCCTGCCGGACTGTTCCGGGGCTGCCCGGAGGCGCGGTGCCCCGGAGGCGTGGTGCTCCGGACCCGTGACGCCAGGGCGGACGCGGCGCCGGGGATTCAGGCGCGGGACGTTCCCGGCCGGGACGAGCGGGGCGCGTAGCGGAACATCGCCCACACGACCTTGCCGGTCCGCACCCCGGTCAGCCGGTGCCAGCCCCAGCCGTCGCTGAACGAGTCCACCAGATACAGCCCCCGTCCCGATTCGGCGGCGAGTCCGGGGCACGCCTCCAGGGCGTCGAGGTCGGCGAACTCGGCCAGGTCCCGCAGTTCCTCGCTCAGCCCCGCCGCCTCGGTCGGCACACCCGGCGCGGGACGCCGGCCGGGCGCCGGGGGCGCGGCGTCGGGACATCCGGCCGAGGAGGGTCCGCTCTTCTGCGGCGGTGCCTCGCTGGGGTCGCGCACCGCGCACACGAGCCGGGCGGACCAGCGCATCAACTGGAGCCGCACCGCCTGTCCGTCGCCGCCCCCGGGCTCCTGCCGCGAGGGTCGCGGGTCAGGGTGCCGTGCGTCCGGGCGGCGCTGGTCCGGAACGCGCCGGTGCCGCACTTCCGGGGTCACCGGGTGCGCGGGGCCCGGCGGGGCGTCCGTGCGCAGCTCCAGGCCGTGCCGCAGGGCGTTGGTGACCAGTTCGGAGACGACCAGGGCGATCTCGTCGAGGTCGCGCGTGATCTCCCAGCGCTGCAGGGTCCGACGGGTGAAGTCCCGGGCGCTGCGCACCGCCTCGTGGCGCGGGGGCAGCGCGCAGGTGGCGGAGCCCGACAGCGTCTCGGAACCGAGCGGCGGGAGGCCGCGCCATAACGGCTCGATCACGGCGGTCGGTCGTTCGGTCCCCATGACGAGCCACTCCAGGCATGTGCGGTCGTGAACGATCCTGGTCGGATCCGGTCGTTCGTGTTCCCCGTGCGCGCGGTCCTGCCCGTGGTGTGGTCGAGGGTTCAACTTCTATGGCCGCGCGTGCACTTGTGCGATGTCATCGTTCCGAATGCTCCGTACATATGCAAGGGCATATGCACGTGCATCTGTAAGTTTCCGTCGTGTGTAACCGCACGGGCACGGAACGGAGCCCGAGGTGGCAGACTGCTCCGTTCAGGGGTGGAGGTTGACGAGATGGACACCAGGACGGCGAGCGCCGTGGGCGGCGCCGCGCAGGGCGCCAGCGGCTCGATGGTCCGCCGCATCCTGCTCGGATCCCAGCTGCGGCGACTGCGGGAGGCGCGCGGGGTGACCCGGGAGGCCGCGGGCTGGTCGATACGCGCGTCCGAGTCCAAGATCAGCCGCATGGAGCTCGGCCGGGTCGGCTTCAAGACCCGCGACGTCGAAGACCTCCTCACCCTCTACGGCGTGACCGACGCCGGCGACCGCGAACCGCTGCTCGACCTGGCCCGGGACGCCAACAAGGCCGGCTGGTGGCACAGTTACAGCGACGTGCTGCCCGGCTGGTTCCAGACCTACGTCGGACTGGAGAGCGCGGCCTCCGGCATCAACACCTACGAGGTGCAGTACGTCCACGGCCTGCTCCAGACCGAGGAGTACGCCCGCGCCGTCGTCACCAGCGGCCGGAACGGGCTTCCCGCCGACGAGGTCGAACGCCGGGTCGCGCTGCGCATGGAGCGGCAGAGACTGCTGCTCGCCGACGACCCGCCCCGGTTCCTGTGCGTCCTGGACGAGGCCGCTCTGCGGCGGCCGTTCGGCACCCCGGCCGTGATGAACCGGCAGCTCGAACACCTCGCTCAGCTCTCCGAGCGCGACAACGTCACCCTCCGGGTCTTCCCGCTCGGCGCCGGCGCGTACTCGGCGGAGAGCGGCGCCTTCACGCTGCTGCGCTTCCCCGAGTCCGACCTCTCCGACATCGTCTACATCGAGCAGCTGACCAGCGCGCTCTACCTGGACAAGCCGGAGGAGGTCGAGCGCTACGACGGCGTCCTCTCCCGTCTGGTGGAGTACGGCCGCTCCGCCGCGGACACCCGCGACCAGCTGCTCCGTCTCCGCCGCGCGGACTGAGCGGGCCCCGCCCCCTTCGGTCTCCGGGCGGACGCCCCCGCCGCCCGCCGTCCCGCCCCGGCTTCCCGCCCCCTTCGGCGCGCTCCCGCACGCCGCACCCCTTCGAGGACCGGAATCGTCCGCAAGTCTCCGTAGCGTGAGAGGTGACGGGAGAGGGAGGGCCGGCTCCCCGGCTCGCGACCCGCGAGCGGGCGGCGGCCCCGATGAAAGGTGGCGATCATGCCGGTCGTGGTGGAGAACGAGGCCCCGGGCGACGAGCGCGGCGCGCTTCTGGCCTACCTGGAGGCTCAGCGCGGCGGTGTCCGCCGGGCCCTGCACGGGCTGACCGAGGAGCAGGCGCGCAGCGTGCCGTCGGCCAGCGCCCTGTCGGTGCTCGGCGTGCTCAAGCACCTGGCGCACGGCGAGCGCGGCTGGCTGCGGACCATGCGCGGCGAGACGACCGACTACGACGAGGCGAGCAAGGAGTGGGAGGACAGCTTCACGCCGCACGCGGACGAGACGGTCGAGGCGCTGCTGGCCCTCTACGACGAGGTCGCCCGCGAGACGGAGGAGTCCGTCCGCGCGGTCGCGTCCATGGACGCGACCTTCACCGTGCCGCCCGCCCCGTGGGACGCCGGCGGCGACCGGAGCTGGCGATGGGCCCTGCTGCACCTGATCGAGGAGACCGCGCGGCATGCCGGGCACGCGGACGTGATCCGCGAGTCGATCGACGGCAAGGGCGCGTTCGACCTCGTCTTCGAGACCGGCGCGATGCCGGAGCCGGACTGGTCCGCCTTCGAATGAGGCACCGGTCCCGGAGGGCCGTGGGCGGAGGGCCGTGCGCGGAGGGCTGCGCCGTGGGTTCGCGGCCTCCTCGCCCGCGGCCTTCCGCGGCGCGGGGTTTCGTCCGCATCGCGGTGTGATATCCCCGACAGGGGGTTTCACCCGTTTCGGGGTATGCCGGGGTGTGCTGCATGCTGGCCGGGGCGTGCGGAGAGACATCACCTCGACCGGGCGCCCACCCTGGTGCCTCCTGTGACGGACATCGCAGTTTCGGTGTGCCCGTTCCGGGAACGGCGAGGGCCGGAAACGGCGTTCTCCCCCTCGGCGTCCAGGGTGGACGGCGAGGTACCGAAGGAGCAGGAGGACAGTGGCCGGGGAGCCCAGGTGGAACGGCGCCGACGCACAGGCGGAGGACGCGAAGCCGCAGTCGGACGAGGCGCGCAGCGCATTCACCCCGCCGCAGGGGCTGCCCCTGCGGCCGCCCTCCGACAGCGACCATCCCTCCTCCGAGTTCACGATCCCGGAGGGCCTGCGCACCCAGTCGGCGTACGAACCCGGCAGCCACTTCACCCCGCCGGACGGGATCCCGGTCCTCGCCGGGCTCGACCGGCCCGGCCTGCCCTGGCAGGACCGGATGCGCACCATGGTGCGGATGCCGCTGGCCGAGCGGCCGGCGCCGGAGCGCCCGGTGCGCACCGAGGACGGCGAGAGCGGCCCGCCCGTGCCGCGTGTGCTCGACCTGACGCTCCGTATCGGCGAGCTGCTGCTGGCCGGTGGCGAGGGAGCGGAGGACGTCGAGGCGGCGATGTTCGGCGTGGCCCACGCCTTCGGGCTGGACCGCTGCGAGCCCACGGTGACCTTCACCCTGCTGTCCGTCACCCACCAGCCCTCGCTGGTCGACGACCCGGTCACGCTCAGCCGTACGGTGCGGCGCCGCGGCACCGACTACACGCGGCTCGCCGCGGTCTTCGAACTCGTCACCGACATCTCGCACGGCGAGGTGACGCTGGAGGAGGCCTACCGGCGGCTGGCGCGCATCCGCCGCAACCGGCACCCGTACACCAAGGGTGCGCTGACGGTGGCCAGCGGCCTGCTCGCCGGCGCGGCCTCCCTGCTGGTCGGCGGCGGGTGGCTGGTGTTCCTGCTGGCCGCGCTGGGCGCGATGCTGGGCGACCGGTTCGCCTGGTACCTCGCCGGGCGCGGGCTGCCGGAGTTCTACCAGTTCGTGGCCGCGGCGATGCCCCCCGCCGCGATAGGGGTCACGGTGGCGCTGGTGAGTTCCGGGCTGACCGCCGACATCCGGGCGGGGGCGGTGATCACCGGTGGGCTGTTCGCGCTGATCCCCGGCAGGGCCCTGGTGGCGGCCGTGCACGACGGGCTGACCGGCTTCTACATCACCGCCTCCGCACGGCTGCTGGAGGTCGTGTACCTGATCGTCGCGATCGTGTGCGGCGTGCTGATGGTGTTGTACGTGGGCGACGAGCTGGGCGCCCAACTGGACCCGGAGAACCAGCTCCACCTGGAACGTCCGGAGACGCAGCTCGTCGCCGCCATGCTGCTGGCGCTGGCGTTCTGCGTCCTGCTGCAGCAGGAACGTCACACCGTCCTGCTGGCCACCGTCAACGGCGGCATCGCCTGGCTGATCTACGGCACGCTGCACGACCTGGCGGGGCTGAACGCCGTCGCGTCCACGTTCGTCGCCGCCGGACTCGTCGGCCTCTTCGGCCAGCTCGCCTCCCGGTACCGGTTCGCGTCCTCACTGCCGTACATCACGGCGGCGATCGGGCCGCTGCTGCCGGGCAGCGCCACCTACTTCGGTCTGCTGAACGTGGCCCAGGGCAACGTCGGCGCCGGCATGGGGGACATCGCCCGCGCCGTCGCGCTGGCGCTGGCCATCGCCATCGGCGTGAACCTCGGCGGCGAGCTCGCCCGGCTGTTCATCAAGACGCCCGGTGTGGAGACTCCGCTGCCGGGCCGCCGGGCGGCCAAGCGCACCCGCGGATTCTGACCCGCGGTTCAGGCGCGTCTCGGTTCCATCTCCCTTGCCGTATCGGGGCCGTAACGCGCCTCGCGTGGCTACCATGGCGTCTCAGCAGGCGGGGCCTCCGGAGCAGGGGGCACACTGGAGTCGGCATGGCGTCGATCGGCGCGATGGGAGGCCAGCACGGTGAACGGCGGCAGCCGCGCCCGGCGCCTGACCAGTCGTCTGGCCGCACAGGGAGCCGTCTTCGGCAGGGGGTCGGCGGCCCGGCGCTTCCGTGTCCGCCGCACCCTGGCCGCGCAGGACGAGGGGTTCACCACCCGCAGCCGGCTCGGCTGGCTGAACGCCGCCGGCACGCGCATCGGCACCACCCTCGACCTGGAACGCACCGCGCAGGAGCTGGCCGAGTACGTGGTGCCGCGGCTCGCCGACGCCGCTGCCGTGGACCTGCTGGAGTCCGTGCTGCGCGGCGAGGAGGGCGACCACGTCGTCGGCACCGGGGTGCCCGTCACCCGTGCCATGGCGGTGGCGGCCGTGGAGGCGCTGCGCGAGCTGGAACCCTCGCCGGTCGGGGAGATCGTCGACCGCGAGCACCGCCGCGAGACCCTGCTGACCACCCGTTGCCTGGGCGCCCGCGAGTCGGTGATGGTCGCCTCGATGACGGCCGAGGACCTGGAGCGGGTGGCTCCCACGGAGAGCGCGGCGGCGGCGATGCGCCGGCAGGGCGTGCACAGCTACATGGCGGTGCCGCTCATCGCCCGCGGGGTGCTGCTCGGCTCCGCCGACTTCGTACGGGCCGGGGACAGCCCGCCGTTCACCGGCACCGACCTGGCGCTGGCCGAGCAGCTCGCCTCGAAGGCGGCCGTCTACATCGACAACGCCCGCCTGTACGGGCGGGAACGCGAGCACGTCGTCTCCCTCCAGCGAAGCCTGCTGCCGCGGGCGACGCCCAACACCCCCGGCCTGAAGGTCTCCACGGACTACGCGCCCGCGGTCGATGCGCGTGGCGTCGGCGGCGACTGGTACGACGTGGTCGCGCTGCCGAGCGGCCGCACGGCGCTGGTCGTCGGCGACGTGATGGGTCACGGGCTGCCCGCGGCGGCCACCATGGGACGTCTGCGGTCGGTGGCCCGCACGCTGATGACCCTGGACATCGCTCCGGACCGGGTTCTCGCCCGGCTCGACCTCGCCACCCGCGACCTGGAGGACGACCAGGTCGCCACCTGCCTGTGTGCCGTCTACGACCCCGCCGACGCCAGCTACACCCTCGCCAGCGCGGGGCACCCGCCGCCGCTGCTGATCGAGGGCCCGGACGGTGTGCCGCGCTTCCTCGACGTGCCGACCGGTGCCCCGCTCGGTACCGGCGTCATCCCCTACGATCCGCTGCGGCTGCAGAGCGCGCCGGGCAGCCGGCTCCTGCTCTACACCGACGGGCTGATGAAGACGCGCACCGAGGACGTCGACGCGCAGCTCGCCGGTCTGCGCGCGGCCGTGACGGGGATGAGCGAGGAGCAGCTCGCCGACGGCGGGCTGCTCGCCGCGGCGCCGCAGGGCGACGGGCGTTTCGACGAGGCGGTCCTGCTGGTCGCGCAGGGTTGCGGGCCGGCCGCCGGGACGGACCTGCGCACCTGGACGCTGCCCGAGGGCGGCACGGCGGCTTCCACCGCCCGCCGTCTGGTCACCGAGCAGCTCGCCGCGTGGAACCTCGGCGAGCTGGCGGACGTCACGGAGCTCGTGGTCAGCGAACTGGTCGGCAACGCGCTGCGGTACGGCGGCGGGCCGGGGCAGTTGCGCATGCTGCGCAACGAGCGCCTGATGGTCGAGGTGTCGGACACCGGGCCGGACCTGCCACAGATCCAGCACGCGGACGTCAGCGACGAGGGCGGGCGCGGGCTCCAGCTGATCAACATGCTCTGCCGCCGCTGGGGCTCCTGCCGCACCGCTGTCGGGAAGGTCGTCTGGGCGGAGCAGAACATCCCCCGCGGGTAACCGTTTCTCCGTGGTCAAGCAACCGGGCTCGGTGTGTCGCGGGCCGGTCGGGTGGTAGGGCGCGCGAAGGCTCAAGGAGCCCCGTTTTCGCGCCGATTCTCCTCTTGTCGGATCACGAGCTCACGGCTCGTGGCGATTCTCTGAGGAATAGAGGAGAAACCATGCGTAAGTTCCGCTCTGCGGCTGCCGTCGCCGCCCTCGTCGCCGCCCTCGGTACCGCCGGTGCCGGTACCGCCGTCGCGGGTGGCCCGGCCGTCGAGTTCGAGCAGGAGAACGGCGCCGTCTGCAAGCAGTCGGTCAAGCAGGCCTCGAACTCCCTCATAGGGGACATCAACCTCGGCCTGGGCATCGGCGTGCTCGGCGAGGGCGAGGGCGAGGCGGTCTCCGACCGCTCGGTCGAGGTCGAGTGCGAGATCGCCCAGGGCAACGAGGTCGACTGACCTCGGTCCGCGGTCCGGACGGAAGCGCTCCGGGACCGGCGGCCCCGCCTCGTGGGGCGCCGGTACCGGAGCGCTCACCCGTTCCGGGACGGACCCGCGGGGGACACCGGCGACGACGTCGTGGGCGAGGCCGCGGCGAGCGCCGCCCGCGCCGCGGGAAGGGCGCGCTCGCGGTCCGCGGGCACCAGCCCGACGCGCGTACGGCGGTCGAGCACGTCGCCCTCGTCCAGCGCTCCCTCGCACCGCACGGCCCAGGCCAGCTCGGCCTCGGTCACGCCCGCGGCGACCTCCGTCGCCGCCCCGCAGCCGAGCACCTCGGGAGCCTCCGTCCCGTACCGCGCGACGAGCCGCGCGGGAGCGGGCACGCGCGCCAGCGCCGCCGCCGGCCCCGCGCCGACCAGTGGCAGCCGGCCCGTGCGGCAGGGTCCGGCGGCGAGTCCGCCGCCCGCCACCGCCGCGTCCACCGCGTCCTGGGCCATCCGCCGGTAGGTCGTCAGCTTGCCGCCGACGACGGTGACCACGCCGTCCGGCGAGGTGAGCACCGCGTGCTGCCGGGACAGGTCGGCGCTCGACCCGGTGCCGTCGCCGGACTCCAGCAGCGGTCGCAGTCCCGCATACGAGCCGAGTACGTCCTCCCTGGTCAGCCGCGTGTTCAGGGCGCCGCCCACGACGTCCAGGAGGAAGTCGACGTCGCTCTGCGGGACGGTGGGCACGTCGGGCACCGGACCGTCCAGCGGCTCGTCGGTGAGGCCGACGTACACCCGGTCGCCGCCCTCCTGCGGCAGCACCAAGACGAACCGGCTGAGCGCCCCGGGCACCGGGATGGTCAGTGCCGTGCGCAGGCCGCCGAACCGTTCGCCGGACAGCACCAGGTGGCTGCCCCGGCTGGGACGCAGCCGTACGCCCGGCACCAGCCGGTCCGCCCACACCCCGGCCGCGTTCACCACCGCACGCGCGCGGATCTCCAGCCGCTCGCCCGTGAGTTCGTCGCGGAGCACCGCACCCCGGCCGTGCAGCTCCTCCGCCGCACAGCGGGTCAGCACCGCCGCGCCCTCCCGGGCGGCCGTACGCGCCAGGCCGACCACCAGCCGGGCGTCGTCGACCAGTTGGCCGTCGTAGGCGAGCTGCCCGCCGCGCAGCCCGTGGGCCCGGACCGACGGGGCGAGGTCGAGCACCCGTTCGCGCGAGACGCGGCGCGCGCGGGGCAGCACACCGCGCCGCGTACCGGCGGCGACGCGCAGCGCGTCGCCGAGTACGAAGCCGGCCCGGGTCATCGCGGCCTGCGCCGGGCCCACGCTCTCGTGCAGCGGCAGCAGCATCGGCAGCGCCCGTACCAGGTGCGGAGCCGTGCGGGAGATCAGTACGTGCCGCTCGCGCGCGCTCTCGTACGCGATGCCCATCCGGCCCTTGGCGAGGTAGCGCAGCCCGCCGTGCACGAGCTTCGAGCTCCAGCGACTGGTGCCGAAGGCGAGGTCGTGCCGTTCCACCAGCACCGTGCGCAGCCCGCGCGCGGCGGCGTCCAGGGCGATGCCGGTGCCGGTCACCCCGCCGCCGACCACCAGCAGGTCCACCTCGGGACGGTCGGCGAGGCGTTCCAGTTCGCGGGAGCGGCGGGCGGCGTTCAGCGCGGCGGCCTCGCGGGCCTCGCGGACCGCGCCGCGTGCGGCGGCAGCGGCGGACGCGGCCGGTGTCGGAGCGGGTGTCGAGGCCGGTGTCGGGGCGGAAGGGGCTGGGGGCATGGCGCTCAGGCCTCCTCGGGGCGCAGGTAGGAATCCAGCAGGCGGCGCAGTTCCTCGGTGAGCCGGTCCAGCGGCAGTACGTCGTCGACGAGCCGCCAGGACAGGGCGGTCGTCTGGACCTGGAGCATGACCATGCGGGCGAGCGCGTCCGGGTCGCCGGCGCGGACGGTGCCGTCGGCCTGGCCGGCGGTGATCTGTGGCCGGAGCAGTTCCAGCGCGCCGCGCTGGCTGGAGCCGAGCCGCTGGAAGGTGTACGTGACCAGCGCCTCGGGTTCGGTCTCCAGGATCCGCGTCAGCAGCGGGTGTCCGCGCAGCGCCCGCAGCAGCTCGGACGCCTCGCGCACCAGCCGCTCGCGGACGCCGCCGGGCCCGTCGGCCGGGCCGGCCTGCTGCGCGGCGGTCAGCAGCGCCGCATGCATCTCGCGGGTGAGCAGGTCGGCGACGAGCGTGTTGACGTCCCGCCAGCGCCGGTAGACGGTCGGGCGGCTGACGCCCGCCTGCCGCGCCACGTCGGTGAGCGTGATCCGGCGCAGTCCGAACGCGGCGATGCAGTCGTACGCGGCGTCCAGCAGCGACCCGGCCACCGGGTCCTGCGGAGTGTCGTTCTCGTCCTCGTTGCTGATTGACATCACGTGTAAGACTGTAACGCATGACGACTCCCAGCACACCGGTCGGCGAGATGTCCTGGAACGCCTGGGGCGACCCCGACCGCGCCTCCGCCCTCCCCGAGTCCGTACGCGGCCTGGTCGCGTCCGTTCTCGGCGTCGCCCTGCGCGACGCCCCCGCCGTCGAGGAGTCCGCCCTCGCCGTCCCGCACTCCGCCCTGCCCGCTGCCGCCCGCGACGCCCTGGCAGCCGCCGTCGGCCCGGACCACGTCGACCTCTCCGACACCGCCCGCGTTCGGCGCACCGGTGGGAAGAGCACGCCCGACCTGCTGCGCCGCCGGTCCGGGGACGTCGCGGACGCCCCCGACGCCGTCGTCCGGCCGGCCTCGCACGCGCAGGTGCTCGACGTGCTCCGGGCCTGCGCCGAACACCGTGTCGCCGTCGTGCCGTTCGGCGGCGGCACCAGCGTGGTCGGCGGCGTGGAACCGCTGCACCCCGGCTTCGAAGCGGTGATCTCCCTCGACCTCGGCCGGATGAAGGCGCTGCTCGCGGTCGACCCGGTCTCCCGCACCGCCACGCTCCAGCCCGGCCTGCGCACTCCGGAGGCCGAAGAACTGCTCGCCGCCCACGGCCTGACGCTCGGTCACCAGCCGCAGAGCTACGAGTACGCGACCATCGGCGGCTACGCCGCCACCCGCTCCTCCGGCCAGTCCTCGGCCGGGTACGGCCGGTTCGACGCCATGGTGCTGCGCCTGCGCGCCGCCACCCCGCGCGGCACCCTCGACCTCGGCCGCTCGCCCGGCTCCGCCGCCGGACCGGACCTGAAGCAGCTCCTCCTCGGCTCCGAGGGCGCGTTCGGGGTGATCACCGAGGTGACCGTACGGGTGCGGCCGCTGCCCGAAACGCAGCGCGACGAGGCCTGGACGTTCCCGGACTTCGCCACCGGAACGGCTGCGCTGCGCGCCCTCGCCCAGGGCGGGGTGCCGCCCACCCTGGTCCGGCTCTCCGACGAGACCGAGACCTTCGTCAACGCGGCCCTCTCCGGCGAACAGGCGACCGGCGGCTGCCTCGCCGTCGTCGCCCACGAGGGCACCGCCGGCCAGGTCGCCGCCCGCCGCGCGGAGACCGCCGCGGCGCTGGAGGCCGCGGACGGCACCTGCCTGGGGGAGGAGCCCGTCGCGCAGTGGCGGCACAGCCGCTACGCCGGCCCGTACCTGCGCGACGGGCTCCTCGGCGCGGGCGTGCTCGCCGAGACCCTCGAGACGGCCACCACCTGGAACCGGCTGCCGGAACTGCGCGAGGCGGTCACCGGGGCCCTGACCGGCGCGCTCGCCGTGGACGGCACGCCCCCGGTGGTCAACTGCCACATCTCGCACGTCTACCCGGAGGGCGCCTCGCTCTACTTCACGGTCGCCGCGGCCGGGGGCGACGACCCCGCCGGCCGCTGGGAGCGCGCCAAGCGGGCGGCCGGCGACGCGATCGCCGGGCACGGCGGCACCATCACCCACCACCACGCGGTGGGAGCCGATCACCTGCCCTGGATGGCCGACGAGGTCGGTGACCTGGGCGTGGAGGTGTTGCGCGCGGTCAAGCGCACCCTCGACCCGGCGGGCGTCCTCAACCCGGGCAAGCTCATCCCGCCTGCCCCGGCGGCCGTCGCCGAGGCCCCGGCAGGCGACGCGTGAGCGCCACGGGCGCGCGGCGCCGGGTCGCGATGCTGGTCAACCCGGCGGCGGGCGGCAGCCGCGGCACGGACCTGGCGGCGACGGCGGCCCGGCGGCTCCTCGCCCGCGGTGCCGAGGTCGAACTGATCGCCGCGCAGGATGTCGGCGCCGCCCGGGACCAGGCGCGCCGCTGCGTCGCGGACGGCGTGGACGTGCTCGCCGTCGTCGGCGGGGACGGCATGGTCCACCTGGCCCTCCAGGCGCTCGCGGCCGCAGGCTGCGCCCCCGGCCGCGGGACGCCTGCCACGGCCGGGGCGCCCGCCCTGGCCGTGGTGCCGGCCGGTACCGGGAACGACTTCGCTCGGGTCCTGGACATCCCCCGACGGGATGCGGAGGCCGCCGCCGACCTGGTGCTGGACGGCGAGGAACGCACCCTCGACCTGGGCCGCGTCACCGGCGACGGCGGGCCGCCGCGCTGGTTCGGCACCGTGCTGACCAGCGGATTCGACTCGCTCGTCACCGACCGGGCCAACCGGATGCGGCGCCCGCGCGGCCGGATGCGCTACAACCTCGCCATGGTCGCCGAACTGGGCCTGCTGCGGCCCTTGCCGTTCGTCCTCGACGTGGACGGCGCACGGCACGAGCTGGAGGCCACGCTGGTCGCCGTCGGCAACACCACGACGTACGGCGGCGGCATGCGCATCTGCCCGCACGCCGCCCCGGACGACGGGCGCTTCGCGGTCACCGTGGTCCCGGCGGTGGGGCGGGCCGAGCTGCTGCGGGTGTTCCCGCGGGTCTACCGCGGCACCCACACGAGCCACCCGGGGGTGCGGACGTTCACCGGGCGGCGGGTGCGGGTGGAGACGGCGGACATGCAGGCCTACGCGGACGGCGAGCCGCTGGGGGTCCTGCCCCTGGAGGCCGAGGCCGTCTCCGCCGCGGTACGCGTCCTGGTCCCGGCGCACCGACGTCGCGACGCGCATGCGTGAGGGGCCGGGCGCGTCGGCATCCGCCGGCCCGCCCGGCCCCTCACGCACGGGAAGGTCCGGCCGAACGCCGGCCGGACCTCCGCGGGAGACTCAGTGGCCGCCCTGCGCCTCGAGCCGCTTGACCGAGGCCTCGACCTCGGCCTCCGCCTCCGAACGGCCGACCCAGTCGGCGCCCTCGACCGACTTGCCGGGCTCCAGGTCCTTGTAGACCTCGAAGAAGTGCTGGATCTCCAGCCGGTCGAACTCGCTCACGTGGTGGATGTCGCGCAGGTGCTCCATCCGCGGGTCGGACGCCGGCACGCAGAGCAGCTTGTCGTCGCCGCCCGCCTCGTCCGTCATGCGGAACATGCCGATGGCGCGGCACTTGATGAGACACCCCGGGAACGTGGGCTCGTCGAGCAGCACCAGCGCGTCGAGCGGGTCGCCGTCCTCGCCGAGGGTGTGGTCGACGAAGCCGTAGTCGGCCGGGTACACGGTCGAGGTGAAAAGGTGACGGTCCAGCCGGATGCGACCGGTCTCGTGGTCCACCTCGTACTTGTTCCGCGAACCCTTCGGGATCTCGATGACGACGTCGAACTCCAAGGGAGGCTCCTCCGTGATCAACACATGTTCTGGTGATTAAGTGTCCCTCACGCAGGTTCGTGCTCGCGAAAGGGGCTGGTCTTCCGATGCCTGACGACACGGTCCGGGCACGTGCCGCGGTTGTCGCCGGCTCCGCGCGCCGCAGCGTGCGGGGTGTCCCGACGGCGCTCCGGCGGCGGTGGCGGACCGCCCCGCCGCACCAGCGGCAGACCTGGCGGCTGTCCGTGACCTCCGCCGTGGTCGGCCTCGTGGTCGCGTTCACGGCGGTGGCCGTGGCGGGACCGTGGGACTCGGGTCAGCGTACGGCCGAGCGGACGCGTGCGGGCACCTGGCCGGACGACAGTGGCAGGGACCACACCGCCGAGGACCCGGCCCTGCCCGAACCCGCGCCGAGCGCACCGGAGGTGCTGCGGGCCCTCGGCGCCGCGCCCGCCGACGGCGCCGAGGGGGCGGGCGACGACGCGCCGCCGCCCGCGCCCACCCCGACCGCGCTGGCCGACACCCTGGAGCCGCTGCTGGACGACCCGGCGCTCGGCCCGGTCGTCTCCGCCTCCGTCGTCGACGCCCTCACCGGCAAGCAGCTCTTCGGCGAGGGCGCGGCCCGCCCGGTGACGCCCGCCTCGACCGTCAAGATCGCCACGTCCGTCGCGGTGCTCTCCGCGCGCGGTCCCGGCCACCGCATCGAGACGCCCGTCGTCCGGACCGGCGAGGGGCGCATCGTGCTCGTCGGCGGGGGCGACCCGACGCTCACCGGGAAGGACCTCGACGCCCTCGCCGCCGACGTCGCACGACAGCTGAAGCGGGCGGACGACGCGTCCGACGTCCGCCTGGGCTTCGACGTCTCGCTGTACTCCGGGCCCCGCCTGCACCCCCTCGGCCCCAACGACAACCTGGCCCCGGTCGGCCCGCTGATGCTGAACGAGGCGCGGCTCGACGGCAGCGACCACGGCCCCGCCCCCCGCGCCGCGGACCCCGCCGCCGAGGCCGCGCGCACCTTCGCGCAGCGCCTCGACGACCACGGCGTCACGGTCTCCGGCCGGCCCTCGAAGGTCATCGCCGGGGACGACGCGGAACGGATCGCCGTGCACCGGTCCGCGTCCGTCGCCCGGCTGGTGGAGCGGACCCTGACCCACAGCGACAACGACCTCGCCGAGGCCCTGGCGCGGCAGACCGCGCTCGCCGTCGGCGAGCCGGCGAGCTTCGACGGCGCGGGCGAGGCCGTCCGCGCCCGGCTGAAGGACCTGGACCTGCCGGTGCGCGGAGCCCGCTTCGCGGACGGCAGCGGCCTCGACCGCACGGGCAAGGTGACCGCCGGACTCCTCACCGGTCTGCTCGCCCTCGCCGCCGACCCCGGACGGCCCGAGCTGCGCGTCGCCCTCACGGGCCTGCCCGTGGCCCACTTCACGGGCACGCTGCACGGGCGCTACGAGGGCGCGCGGGGCGCCGGCGTCGTCCGGGCGAAGACGGGGACGCTGACCGGGGTGAACACCCTGGCCGGCACGGTCGTGGACGCGGACGGACGGCTGCTGGCCTTCGCGTTCCTGACGACGGGCACGAAGGACCGCTACGGCGCGCAGGCCGCCCTGGACCGCATGGCCTCCGCCCTCGCGAACTGCGGCTGCAGGTAGGCCGCCTGCCGCCAAAGTCCCCGGGCCCTTCGGCCCGGCGCGGTCCCGTCGCGGTCCCGGCGCGGTCCCGTCGCGGTCCCGGCGCGGTCCCGTCACGCCGGAGGGACTCTGCTCCGTCGGCTGCCGCACCGCGCGGCGGGCACGTACCGTGAAGGCATGACGAGCCTCGGTGGTGTGCAGATGGTCGACTGGAACCTCGCGGTCACGACCGCGACCCGGCTCGTGCGACCCGGGCCGGAGATCAGCCGGGAGGAGGCCCGCGCGGTCGTCGCCGAGCTGCGCCGCCACGCCACCGCCTCCGAGGAGCACGTGCGCCGCTTCACCCGCATGCATCCGCCCACCCCGGACGGCGGCCCGGCCGGGAACGGCGACGCGGACGCCCCGGTGCTCGTCGTGGACCGGGCCAGCTGGGTACGGGCCAACGTGGCCGGTTTCCGCGAGCTGCTGGCGCCGCTGCTGGGCCGGATGAGCGAGCGCCGCGCGGGCAGTCCCGGCGGCGCGGTGCTCGGCGCCGTCGGCGGCAAGGTCACCGGCGTCGAGGTGGGCATGCTGCTGTCGTTCCTCGCCTCCCGCGTGCTCGGGCAGTACGAGACGTTCGCACCGGTCTCCCGCGACCTGCCGGGCGCGGCGGACGGCGGCGGCCGGCTGCTGCTCGTCGCCCCGAACATCGTGCACGTGGAACGGGAACTGGAGGTCGCGCCGCACGACTTCCGGCTGTGGGTGTGCCTGCACGAGGAGACGCACCGCACGCAGTTCTCCGCGGTGCCGTGGCTGCGGGACCACGTGCGCGGCGAGATCCAGGCGTTCCTCGCCGAGACGGACATGGACGCGTCCACGCTGCTGGAGCGGCTGCGGGACGCCGTGCAGTCGCTGACCGGCGCCCGCCCGCAGGGTGAGGACGGCGAGGAGAGCGGCGACCGCAGCTTCGTGGAGCTGGTGCAGACCCCGGCCCAGCGCGAGATCCTCGGCCGGCTGACGGCCGTGATGTCGCTGCTGGAGGGCCACGCCGACTACGTGATGGACGGCGTCGGGCCGCAGGTGGTGCCCTCGGTGGTGGAGATCCGGGAGAAGTTCACCAAGCGGCGGGCCAGCGGAGCCGGGCGGCTGGACCAGGCGCTGCGCAAGCTGCTCGGTCTGGACGCGAAGCTGCGCCAGTACCGCGAGGGCGAGCGGTTCGTACGCACCGTCGTCGACGAGGTGGGCATGGAGGGCTTCAACAAGGTGTGGACGTCGCCCAACACGCTGCCGACCAAGGCGGAGATCGCCGACCCGGCCGGCTGGGTCGCGCGCGTGCACCGTAAGGGCGAGTGAGCCCTGGGGGGCGGCCGGCCGGGGCCGCCCGCGCCACGTAATCACCCGTCCGAGGGACCGTCCGCGCGGGGTCGGCGTGCGATGCTCGGGGAACGCAACTCGTCTCTGTCACCATCGACACACGCACCGTGATCGGAGCGGGTGTCGTATCGGCTCGCATCGGCGCGATCAGACTCCTTCGAGGAAGTGAATCGGACATGGGTCCCCATCCCGCGGTCGCCGCAATACGCCTGGCGGTCCGCCGCGTTCTCCACGACGTCCTCCGGGACGCCACCCGGGGCCGGGCGGCCCCGGCCGGCCCGCACCTCCGCGACGGCGGGGCCGAGCCGCCGCTCGCTCTCGTCGCCTGCTCCGGCGGCGCCGACTCCATGGCGCTCGCCTCCGCCGTCGCCTTCGAGGCGCCCCGCCTGGGCCTCCGGGCCGGCGCCGTGACCGTCGACCACGGCCTCCAGCCCGGCTCCGCCGGGCGCGCCGCCGAGGTCGTCTCCCGCCTCTCCTGTCTCGGGCTGGGCCCCGTCGACTCCCTGGCCGTGACCGTCGGCCGCGAGGGCGGCCCCGAGGCCGCCGCCCGCGACGCCCGGTACGCCGCGCTCGACGCCGCCGCCGAACGTCACGGCGCCGCGGTCGTCCTCCTCGGCCACACCCGCGACGACCAGGCCGAGACCGTGCTGCTCGGCCTCGCCCGCGGCTCCGGCACCCGCTCGCTGTCCGGGATGGCCGCCGTCTCCGGGCCCGGTAACCGCTACCGCCGGCCGTTCCTGGCGCTGGACCGGCAGACCACCCGCAAGGCCTGCCTGGAGCAGTCCCTGCCGGTCTGGGACGACCCGCACAACGCCGACCCCGCCTTCACCCGCTCCCGGGTGCGGCACGAGGCGCTGCCCAGTCTGGAGAAGGCCCTGGGCCGCGGCGTGGTCGAGGCCCTGGCCCGCACGGCCCGCCTGTCCCGCGACGACGCCGACGCCCTCGACGCCTGGACCGACGAGGCGGAACGGTCCTCCCGGGCCGACGACGGCGCTCCCGGCGAGCTGGACGTCGGCCGGCTCCACGCCCTGCCGCCCGCCGTGCGCCGCCGGGTGCTGCGCCGTACGGCGGTCGCGGCCGGTGCGCCGGCCGGGTCGCTGTTCGCCCGGCACATCGAGGAGGTGGACCGGCTCATCACCGCCTGGCGGGGTCAGCGGGCCATCAATCTGCCGGGCCGGGTCGAGGCGCGCAGGCAGGGTGGCAGACTGGTCATCCGGCAGAGCTGAGCCGAGCCGGGGCGCGGCCGCGCGTGGCGGTGCGGACGGCGGCCGGCGTACCGACATCGAGCGAGAGCGGCTACCGGGTGGACGAGAAGGACATGGGCACCGACCTGAAGAAGGTGCTCATCACCAAGGAAGAGATCGACGCGAAGCTGGCCGGCCTGGCCGAGCAGATCGACGCCGAGTACGCGGGCAGGGAACTGCTCCTGGTCGGCGTGCTCAAGGGCGCGGTGATGGTGATGGCCGACCTGGCCCGAGCCGTGCGCACGCCCGCCACCATGGACTGGATGGCGGTGTCGTCCTACGGCGCCGGAACGCAGTCCTCCGGGGTGGTGCGCATCCTGAAGGACCTGGACACCGACATCCAGGACAAGCACGTGCTGATCGTCGAGGACATCATCGACTCCGGCCTGACGCTCTCCTGGCTGCTGTCGAACCTGGGCTCGCGCGGCCCGGCCTCGCTGGAGGTCTGCACCCTGCTGCGCAAGCCGGACGCCGCCAAGGTGGCGATCGACGTCAGGTGGGTCGGCTTCGACATCCCGAACGAGTTCGTCGTCGGCTACGGTCTCGACTACGCGGAGAAGTACCGGAACCTGCCGTTCGTCGGCACTCTGGCCCCGCACGTCTACGGCGGCTGACCCGTCCGGGGGCCGTACGGGAACGTACGGCCGTCCCCTACCGTTGGTGAGGGGAGGGCATACGGTTGCCCGTCTGCGGCGGCACCTCGCGTCGATGCTGAGGTACCGTCCGAACGTCAGGCTATTTCAACTCACTGTGGCAGGAGGGACGGGGCGCGAGCCGCTCCGTGTGGATGGACGTGAAGAGATACTTCCGCGGGCCGGTCATGTGGATCGTGCTGGCCGTCCTCGCCGTAGTCGTGTTGATGCAGTTCGTCAGCTCGTCCGGCGGCTACAAGACGGTGGACACGGGCCAGATCGTCAAGGCCATCAGCGACCAGCGGGTCGCCTCGGCCGAGATCACGACCGGCGACGAACAGATCGTCAAGATCGACCTCAAGGGCGACCAGAAGATCGAGGGCGCCAACAAGGTCAAGGCCAGCTACATCGACGACCAGGGCGTCGACCTGCAGAAGCAGCTCCAGGCGCAGTACCAGAGCGGCGACCTGCGGGACGGCTACACCGTCGCGCCGACCGAGCAGAACATGTTCGTCGGGTTCCTGCTGTCGGTGCTGCCGTTCCTGCTGATCATCGTCGTCTTCCTGTTCCTGATGAACCAGATGCAGGGCGGCGGCTCCCGGGTGATGCAGTTCGGGAAGTCGAAGGCGAAGCTGATCACCAAGGACACGCCCAAGACGACCTTCGTGGACGTCGCGGGCGCGGACGAGGCGTGCGAGGAGCTCCAGGAGATCAAGGAGTTCCTCCAGGAGCCCGCCAAGTTCCAGGCGGTCGGTGCCAAGATCCCGAAGGGCGTCCTGCTGTACGGCCCGCCCGGCACCGGTAAGACGCTGCTGGCGCGCGCCGTGGCCGGCGAGGCCGGAGTGCCGTTCTACTCGATCTCCGGTTCCGACTTCGTCGAGATGTTCGTCGGCGTCGGCGCCTCCCGGGTCCGCGACCTGTTCGAGCAGGCCAAGCAGAACGCCCCGGCCATCGTCTTCGTCGACGAGATCGACGCCGTCGGCCGCCACCGCGGCGCCGGCATGGGCGGCGGTCACGACGAGCGCGAGCAGACCCTGAACCAGCTGCTCGTCGAGATGGACGGCTTCGACGTCAAGGGTGGCGTCATCCTCATCGCCGCCACCAACCGGCCGGACATCCTGGACCCGGCGCTGCTGCGCCCCGGCCGCTTCGACCGCCAGGTCGCGGTGGACCGTCCGGACATGCAGGGCCGGCTGGAGATCCTCAAGGTGCACCAGAAGGGCAAGCCGGTCGCCCCGGACGTCGACCTCGGCGCCGTGGCCCGCCGTACGCCCGGCTTCACCGGTGCGGACCTGAGCAACGTCCTCAACGAGGCCGCGCTGCTCACCGCCCGCAGCGACCGGAAGCTGATCGACAACCACTTCCTGGACGAGGCGATCGACCGCGTCGTGGCCGGACCGCAGAAGCGGACCCGGATCATGAGCGACAAGGAGAAGAAGATCACCGCGTACCACGAGGGCGGACACGCCCTGGTCGCGGCGGCCTCACCCAACTCCGACCCCGTCCACAAGATCACGATCCTCTCCAGAGGCCGCGCCCTGGGCTACACCATGGTCCTGCCGGACGAGGACAAGTACTCGACCACGCGCAACGAGATGCTCGACCAGCTGGCGTACATGCTGGGCGGGCGCGCGGCCGAGGAACTCGTCTTCCACGACCCGACCACGGGCGCGGCCAACGACATCGAGAAGGCGACCGCGACCGCCCGCGCGATGGTCACGCAGTACGGCATGACCGAGCGGCTCGGCGCGATCAAGTTCGGCTCCGACAACTCCGAGCCCTTCCTGGGCAAGGAGATGGCCCACCAGCGCGACTACTCCGAGGAGGTCGCCGGGCTGGTGGACGAGGAGGTCAAGAAGCTGATCGAGACGGCGCACAACGAGGCCTGGGAGATCCTGGTCGAGAACCGGGACGTCCTGGACAACCTCGTGCTGGCGCTGCTGGAGAAGGAGACGCTCAACAAGGAGGAGATCGCCGAGGTCTTCGCCCCCATCGTGAAGCGCCCGGCCCGCCCGGCGTGGACCGGCTCCACCCGCCGCACGCCGTCGACCCGGCCCCCGGTCTCCGTGCCGGCCGCCGTGTCCGCCAACGGCGAGCACCCGGTGCTGGAGAAGGGCAAGGACATCGGCCCGACCGACTCCGTCGAGCTCCTGGAGGACCCCCGCAAGGAGTCCTGACCCGCCCGGAATGCGGAGCCGCGCCCCCAGGGTTCTACCCTGCAGGGGGCGCGGCTTTCTGCTGCACTGGCACGAGAAACGAGGCACACATGACCGATCCGGTGACGCTGGACGGCGAGGGCACCATCGGAAAGTTCGACGAGAAGCGGGCCCAGGACGCCATCCGGGAGCTCCTCATCGCCGTCGGCGAGGACCCCGACCGGGAGGGCCTGCGGGAGACCCCGGCCCGGGTCGCGCGTGCGTACCGCGAGATATTCGCCGGTCTCTGGCAGGAGCCCGAGGACGTCCTGACCACCACCTTCGACCTCGGCCACGACGAGATGGTGCTGGTCAAGGACATCGAGGTGCTCAGCTCCTGCGAGCACCACCTGGTCCCCTTCGTGGGCTTCGCCCACGTCGGCTACATCCCGTCCGCCAGCGGCAAGATCACCGGCCTGTCCAAGCTGGCCCGCCTGGTCGACGTCTACGCCCGCCGCCCCCAGGTGCAGGAGCGGCTCACCACGCAGGTCGCCGACTCCCTGATGGAGATCCTCGAACCGCGCGGCGTCATCGTCGTGATCGAGTGCGAGCACATGTGCATGACCATGCGCGGGGTGCGCAAGCCCGGCGCGAAGACCCTCACCTCCGCCGTTCGCGGCCAGCTCCGCGACCCCGCCACCCGCTCCGAGGCCATGAGCCTCATCATGGCCCGCTGAGGCCCGCTCCCCGCAGGCTCAGGCCCCCAGCCGCACCGGCAACGCGTACAGCTCGTTCTGCGTCACCGTCGGCTTGTTCCGCAGCTCCGTCGCCGGCACGGCCAGCTCCAGCCCGGGGAACCGCTCGAACAGCGCGGGCAGCGCGATCCGCGCCTCCAGCCGCGACAGCCCCGCCCCCGGGCACACGTGCGGCCCGTGCCCGAACGACAGGTGCCGGTTCGGGGACCGCGTGACGTCGAAGCGGTCGGCGTCCTCCCCGTGCTGCTCCGTGTCGTGCCCGATCGCCCCGTACGACATGATCACCGCGTCGCCCTGCGGGATCACCGTGTCCCCGACGGCCACGTCCTCGGTGGCGAACCGGATCAGCACGTGCGAGGTGGGCGCCGACCAGCGCAGCGTCTCCTCGATGACCTCGTCCCAGCCGACCCGGCCGTCCCGCACCATGGCCAGCTGCTCCGGGTGCGTGAGCAGCGCCACCACCGCGCTCACGATGAGGCTGATGGTGGTCTCGTGCCCGGCGGTGACCATCACCTGCAGCGTGGAGACGATCTCCGCCTCGCTGAGCCGGTCACCGTCCTCGCCCGCCGCGATCAGCGCGCTCGTGAGGTCGTCGCCCGGCGCCTCCCGCTTGCGGTGCACCACGCCGGTGTAGAACGTGCGCAGCTCGCCGATGACCTGCTGCACCAGTTCCGGCCGGGTGAGGCTGGAGAAGAAGCTGTCGTACAGCTCCAGCAGCCGCGGGTGGTCGGCGTCGTCGATGCCCATCAGGTCGCTGATCACGGCCATCGGCAGCCGGTACGCGAAGGACTCCTTCAGGTCGACGTGCCCCTCCGCGTCGGCCCGGTCGCCGGCACGGTCGAGCAGCCCCGCCGTGATCTCCTCGATCCGCGGCCGCAGCTCCTCCACCCGGCGGGGGGTGAGCGCCTGCGCGACCAGCGTGCGCAGGCGCCGGTGGTCGGCGCCGTCGAAGGTCAGCATGCTCGGCCCGGGCGCGGCCAGCCCGATCAACGGCCAGGTCTTGGGGATCTCCCCGCGCTGCCAGGCCGCCCAGTGCGCGATGTTCTTCACCAGCCGCGCATCGGTGAGCAGGCGCCGGGCCTCGGCGTGGTGCGTCACCGCCCACACCGGCACCCCGCCGGGCAGCTCCACGGCGGCGACCGGGCCGGCGTCGCGCAGGGCCGCCGTCTCGGCGGCCAGGTTCCGTACGAGCGGGTCGATGGCGATACGGCCGCCCGCGTCGCCCCCGCCGCCGGAACCCGCCGCGCTCTGCCCCGTGGCCGTCGTCTGCGGCGTCTGTCCGGGTCCGGTCACCGTGAGCCTCCAGCGATGTGCGTAGGGGTGAAGTGGACGGGCAGGCTGACCAGCCCGCGCAGCCAGGGCGACGGCCGCCACACCAGGTCGTGCTCCGCGACCGCGAGATCGACGTCGGGCAGCCGGTCGAGCAGCACCTCGATGCCCTTGCGGGCGATGGTCTCCGCGATCTCCTGGGCCGGGTAGGGGCAGCGGTGCTCGCCGTGGCCGAAGGAGAAGAAGGCGTTGTTGCCCCCGGTCAGCGCGTGCTGGTCGGGCCGCACCTGCGGGTCGCCGTTGGCGGCGGCGAAGCTGAGCACCAGCAGGTCGCCGGACCGGATGCGGGTGCCGGCCAGGCGTGTGTCGCGGGTGGCCCACCGGCCGGCGATGTTCTGGGTGGGGGTGTCCTCCCACAGCACCTCGTTCATCGCCTCGGCGACGCTGTGCCTGCCGCCGGTCAGCGAGGCGGCGAACCGGTCGTCGGTGAGCATCAGGCGCAGCGAGTTGCCGATCCAGTCGGCGGTCGGCTGGTGCCCGGCGGTCATGATGACCCGCATGTCCTGCACCAGCTCGTCGAGCGTGAACTCTCCGGCGTTCGGGTGCGCCAGCATCCGCCCCGCGACGTCCGCGGGCGGCCCCGCCGCATCGGGCACCGCGCGGCGCGACTCCAGGAGCCCCTGCATCGCCGCTGTGGCGTGCCGGGCGCCCGCGATGGCGTCGGCGCCGCCGTTGACCAGGGCGTTCACCGCGTGCGCCAGGTCCTTGCCGTCCGCGTCCGGGAAGCCGTAGAGGCGGGCGAGGACCAGGGCGGGCAGCATCTTGGCGTAGTCGGCGGCCAGGTCGGCGCCGCCCCTGCCGCAGAAGGTGTCGATGAGGTCGTCGGCGAAGCGTTCCACGTGGTCGCGCAGCTCGAACGGGTCCACGCCGGCGAGGGCGTCGCCGAGCACGGCCGAGCGCCGCCGGTGCCGCTCGCCGACGGTGTAGAGGATGGACGGCTGCTTGCCGACCATGGGCAGCATCGGCCAGTTCTCCGGGATGCGGTCCCACATGTTCCACAGCGCGGAGTCGCGGCTGAACAGCACCGGATCGGAGGTGACCTGGTGCACCTCGCGGTAGCCGAGCACCAGCCAGGCGGGAACGCCGCCGGGCAGCTCGATCGGCGCCACCGGGCCGTGATCGCGCCGCAGTTCGCGGTAGAACCGCGCCGGTCCGGCCAGGAACCGGTCGCCGCCCAGCGGCACCGGGCAGCCCGCGGCCTGCGCCTGCCCCGGGGCCTGCGTGGGTACGGTCGGGCCGTTCATCGGGCGATCTCCTCCTCGGCGCCGTTCTGCGCGTAGTGCGCGGTCGCCAGGGCGTGCAGGTGGTTCACCAGGGTGAGCAGCACGTCCTTGCTGGACTCGCGGGAGCGGGCGTCGCAGTCGATCAGCGGCACGTCCGGGGAGAGGTCCAGCGCCTCGCGGATCTGGTCGTGCGTGTGGTGCGGGCCCCCGAAGTCGTTGTGCGCCACGATGAAGGGGGTGCCGTGGTGCTCCAGCCTGTCGATGGAGTACCAGGAGTCCGCGAGCCGCCGCGTGTCGACCAGCACGACCGCGCCGAGCGTGCCTGAGAACAGCCGGTCCCACAGGAACCAGAAACGTTCCTGTCCGGGAGCGCCGAACAGGTACAGCACGGTCTGCTCGTCGATGCCGATCCGGCCGAAGTCGAACGCGATGGTCGTGGTGGTCTTCCCGGCCACCGCGCTCGGGTCGTCGACGCCCTCGCCGGCTCGCGTCATCGTCTCCTCGGTGTTCAGCGGACGGATGTCGCTGACCGAGCGGACCATGGTCGTCTTGCCGACTCCGAAGCCGCCCACGATCACGATCTTGAGACCGTTCTCCGCGCTGTCGCGCAGCGGCGGGCGCCAGGCCCGCGCCGGCACCTCGGGGAGCTCCGGCGGGACACCGCGGTCGGAAGCGCCCCCCTGCGGGGACGCACCGGAGAAGCGGGAGGTCGGGTCAGAGGTTGCGGAGGCCAACGAGCACCTGCTTCAGAAGTTCGGGGTCGGGCATGCGGTCCGTCGCCGCGGCGGCCGTACGGGGGTGGCGGGCCGTGATCCGGCCCGCGGCCAGCAGGTCTCCGAGCAGGATGCGGACGATGCCCACCGGGAGGCCGAGGTCCGCCGCCACCTCCACCACCGCCGTCGGGTGGCGGCAGATCCGCAGGATCGCGGCGTGCTCGGACTGCATCGCCGGGGTGGGGTCGCACTCGGCGACGACCAGGGTCACCAGGTCGAAGGTGAGGGTGTCCGAAGCGTCCGACCGGCTGCGGCCGCCGGTGACGGTGTACAGCCGGTCAGGATCGTCGTCCCGTCCCGGGCGCATCAGGCGGCGCCGCGGTCCGTGCGGTCGCCCCGGGCGTCGTCCCCGTCGCCGCTCTCGCGGGGCGGGGCGCTGAGGTGCTCGCCGATCTGCTCGACGAGCTCGTTCATGTTGTGCCCGACCAGGCCGACGTCCGCGTCCTCACCCGCCACGACCGCCAGGTGCGCGCCCTCGCCCGCTTCCACGACGAACAGGATGCCGCCGTAGAACTCCGTCATCGCCTGCCGAACGCCGCCCGTGCCGTCGCCGAACTCCACGGAGGCGCCGTGCGACAGGCTCTGGATGCCCGCGGCGATGGCCGCGAGCTGGTCCGCCTGGTCCACGGACAGCTCCGGCGAGCGGCACAGCTTCAGTCCGTCGCGGGACAGCACCAGCCCGTGGCGCGCCCCGGGCGTCCGCTCCAGCAGGTTCTCCAGCAACCAGTCCAGCTTGCCGTCGGTCATCATTCCGGGCGTTCCTCCGCGCGCGAATCGGAAAGGGTGGGCGAGGCGGCGGCTTCGGTGGCCGCCTCGGTGGTCGCCGGGCCGTGGCCGGGCGGTGCGCCGGGGCCCGTGGTGGCGGGCGCCGGAGCGTCGCCACGGCCGGCGGAAGCCTCGCCGCGCACGGCCGGAGCGGGGTCCGTGCCCGCCGCGGGGGTGTCGCCGCGCACGGCCCGCCGGAAGGCGCCGAGCCGCGAACCGGCGTCGGCGGCGGTGCGCGGGCGGCGCGGGCGTTCTGTGGCGGCGGTCTCGGCCGCCCGTCGCGCCGCGGCGAGCGTACGGCCGCGTCGGCGCCGGGGCAGCCCGCTCTCGCCGTACTGCACCGTCTCGTCGCCGGGAGGCTCGTCGGCCACGCGCCGGTGCTCCCGGCCCTCCGTCGCCTCGGCGGTGTCCGCCTGGCGGCCGGAGTGGTCCGGGGTCCCGGGGTAGCGGGGGATCACCATGGTGGCGTCGTCCGTGGCGGGCTCCGCGGTGGCGCCCGGGCCCGCGGTGAGGCCTGCGCCCGCGCCCGCCCCGGCGGCTGCGGGGGCCGCCGTGCCGACGCCGGCCTCCGTACGGGCGCGGTCGGGTGCGGGCGGGACGTCCCCCATCCGGCCACCCTGCCGGGCGGCGGGGTGGGGGAGTCCGCGGCCGTGGGTCTCGCCGGACGACGGCGTGCTCTCGGTGACCAGCTCCTGCGGAATGCGCAGCAGCACGCCCGTACCGCCGTGGGCGGAGGGCCGGAAGGAGACGGCCAGACCGTGCTTGTGCGCCAGGCGTCCGACGACGGAGAGGCCGAGACGGGTCCCGGGCAGGGCGCTCAGATCGCGCGCCGAACGCGGCTCCACCGCTTCCTGGGCGCGGCGCAGCGCGACCTCGCCCATCACCAGGCCGCCGTCCTCGACGGTCACCACGACCCCGGCCGACACCTGCTCCACGTACACGTGGACCTCGGCCGTGGGCGGGGAGAAGTTCGCCGCGTTGTCCATGAGTTCGGCGAGGGCGTGCATGACGCCCTCGGCCGCGTGTCCGGCGACCGCGACGGTGGACGTCGAGTGCAGCCGCACCCGCTGGTAGCCCTGGATACGGCCCATCGCGCCGCGCAGGATGCTCTCCATCCGGATGGGCTTGGCCCAGCGGCGTCCCGAACGGGCTCCGGTGAGCACGGCGATGCTGTCCGCCAGCCGCCCGGTCTGCGCGGTGCGGTGGTCCAGGTGCAGCAGGTCGCCGAGCACGTCCGGGTCGGAGTGCCGGTGTTCCATCTCCCGCAGGTCGGCGGCCATGGACGTGGTCAGCGCCTGGACGCGGCCTGCCGCGTTGGCGCACGCGGCCATCGCGGCGGCCCGGCGGCTCTCGCCGCGGTGCACCTCGGTGGCCAGGGTGCCCAGCACGCGGCGCTGCGCGTCGTCCTCGACGCGTCCGGCCGCGGCGAGCGCGGTCTCCGCGGAGGCGCCCTCGCGCAGCCGGCGCACCACCCCGGGCACGGTCATGTCGGCGAAACGTTCGGTGGCGGCGCGGTGTTCGGCGGCGTCGGCGTCCCGTGCGGCCAGCTCGCCGCGCAGGCGGCGGGCGGTCAGCCGCTGGTACGCGGCCACGGCGACGCAGACGCACAGCAGCAGCGCGCCGGCGCCGGACGCCCAGGCGATCTCGGGGCGTAGCGACGTCGGAGCCAGGTACACCGCGAGCAGGCAGGCGGGCGAGGTCACCGTCACCGCGATCAGCAGGGCGAGCGCGGTCCCCGTCGCCGTGCCGGCAGCCGCGGACGGACTGTTCCGCCGGGGGGCGTTTTCGGTCGTCATCTCTTCTGGTCCTCGGGACTGGTCAGGTCCGGACAGCGTGACCGTGATCAATAGAGGACCAATATAGAAGAGTTCACGTCAATAAGAGGTGCCCGGTAGGTGAACAACCCGACAGGCGGGGGTGGTTCGTGACCGTTCTGGTCCGTTTCGGGTACCCGCATGACCGGACGGGCGTCCGGCGGGTCCGAACGGGGCCCATCAGGCGCCGAGTTCCTCGCTGCCGTCGTCGTCCTCGCCCTCGACCAGGACCGGCGAACCGTGGTGCGACCACAACTTCCAGCTCCCGTCCTCGACGCGGCGGAAGACGTTGGTCGCCACCACCAGTCCGCCGACCAGCGGGCCGAGGTCCCCGTCCTCCTCGGCCTGACCGCCGCTGAGGATGTTCTCCGTGCAGCTGACCACCGCGGTGTCGCCGATGACGGAGATCTCCACGTCCGTCAGGAAGAACTGGATGTACTCCGTGTTCGCCATGATCAGCGCATAGCTGCGCATCACCTCGCCGCGGCCGGTGAGCACCGGCCAGCCGGGGTGCACGACGCTGACCTCCGCGTCCAGCCACAGCCCGCCGAGCGTCTCCAGGTCACCGCGCTCGACCGCCTCGTACAGCGCGGTGTTGGCCTCCTCGACGGCCTCGATGTCCGTGCGGGCGCGGCTCACGCGGCTCCCTCGACGGCCCGGGCGACGCGCACGGCGTCGGCGCTCGCCCGCACCTCGTGCACCCGCACCGCCCAGGCACCCTCCCGGGCGGCGAGCGCGGTCACGGCGGCCGTGGCGGCGTCCCGTTCCCGGGCGGGCGGCGGCGCCGCGTCCTCCTCGCCCGCCAGCACCCGGCCGAGGAAGCGTTTGCGCGAGGCGGCCACCAGCAGGGGCAGCCCCAGGTCCGCGCGGAACCGCCCCAGCGCGGCCACCAGAGCCAGGTCGTGACCGGCGTCCTTGGCGAAGCCCAGGCCCGGGTCGACGACGATCCGTTCCGCCGCGATGCCGCCCGAGACCGCGCCGTCCACGGCCGCGCGCAGTTCGTCGATCACCTCGGCGACCACGTCGCCGTACACCGCCCGGTCGTTCATGTCGACGGACCGGCCGCGCCAGTGCATCACCACGAACGGGGCACCCGCCGCGGCCACCACCGGCACCATCGCCGGGTCGGCCCGGCCGCCGCTGACGTCGTTGACCAGGGACGCGCCCGCCGCCAGCGCCCGTTCGGCGACCGAGGCGCGCATGGTGTCGACGCTGACCAGCACCCCCGCCGCGGTGAGGTCGCGCACCACCGGCAGCACCCGGCGCAACTCCTCCGCCTCGTCCACCCGTGTGGCCCCCGGCCGGGTCGACTCCCCGCCGACGTCCACCAGGTCCGCGCCCCGGGCGACGAGGTCCAGCCCGTGCTTGACCGCCACCTCGTGATCGAACCACCGGCCGCCGTCCGAGAAGGAGTCCGGCGTGACGTTCACCACGCCCATCACCGCACAGCGGTCCCACTCCGGCAGACCGGCGACCCGGCCACGCAACGCTCTCATGGCCCCAAGACTAGGCCGTCGGACCGTCGCGGCGTCCTACCCGTCGCGGCCGGGGCCGCACGTCAGCGCGAGGCCCGCGGACCACTCCTTCGTGCCCACCGAAGGGCGTGTGAGACTGTGCCGCCACGCTGCCGGGTAGGTCCCGCGCACCACGGCGCGGAGCTTCGACCGGCCCCGCGCACGGGCGCCGGCGGAGCCCGCGGGTAGATTCGACCCGCGGCGCGCCCCGGCGCGCCGCGTGTCCGTCCGGACACGTACCGACATGCACCGAACCGTACCGGCCCGCACCGGTGTGCACCGGCGCGCGACGTGTACGGGCACGCACGCGCCCGTGACGAAACGGGCGGCCAGGACCGCACCGGACCCGGAGGAAGGAGAGACGCGATGGACCGAGTGGCGCTGCACGGCCTGCGTGCCCGCGGGCATCACGGCGTGCTTCCGCGGGAACGGGAAGAGGGACAGACCTTCGTCGTGGACGTCGACATGGGCGTGGACACCCGCGCCGCCGCGACGGGCGACGACCTGGCCCGGACCGTGCACTACGGCGTGGTGGCCGAGGAGGTCGCGGCCGTCGTGTCGGGCGAGCCGGTCGACCTGATCGAGACGCTCGCCCAGCGCATCGCCGACGTCTGCCTCGCGCACGAAGCCGTCGCCGAGGTGCGGGTCGTGGTGCACAAGCCCGAGGCCCCCGTCACCGTGCCCTTCGACGACGTGACCATCACCATCCAGCGGAGCCGCGCATGACGCCGAACAGTGACCCGACCGTACAGCCGGTGCCCGCCTCCGTCGTGCGCCAGGTGGATGCGGCCGACATCACCCTCAGCAACCCCAAGCACGCCGTGATCGCCCTCGGCAGCAACCTCGGCAACCGCCTGGAGACGCTGCAGAGCGCCGTCGACGCGCTCGCCGACACCCCCGGACTCAGGGTGAAGGCGGTGTCCCCGGTCTACGAGACCGAGCCGTGGGGCGTCGACCCCGCGAGCCAGCCGGCGTACTTCAACGCGGTCGTCCTCGTCCGCACCACGCTGCCGCCCGGCTCGCTGCTCGAACGCGGCCACGCCATCGAGGAGGCGCTGGAGCGGGTGCGCGACGAGCGCTGGGGGCCGCGCACCATCGACGTCGACATCGTGTCCTACCAGGACGTGATCTCCGACGACCCGCTGCTCACCCTGCCGCACCCGCGCGTGCACGAACGGGCCTTCGTCCTCGCGCCGTGGCACGATGTCGACGCGGAGGCCGAGGTGCCCGGCCGCGGCCAGGTCGCCGACCTGCTGACGGCCGTGGGGCGCGAAGGAGTCTCCGCGCGCAACGACCTGGAACTGAGCCTGCCCGACTGAGCGTTGGTGTCCGCGTGAGAGAACTGCGAATCAGGGTTCTGGCGGGCGTCTTCGCGGTCGCCGCCGTCCTCGGCTGGGCGCTGGCCGGACTGCTCGACCGCTGGGGCGCGCTGCCGAGCGTGCCGGTCGCCGCGCCCGTCGTGCTGGCCGTCATCGCGACCGTGCTCCTCGCGACCGCGCTCGGCCTGCGCGCCCGGCTGAAGGCGCAGCGCGAACGGCAGCCCGGAGCGAAGGGCGTCGACCCGATGATGGCCGCCCGTGCCGTCGTCTTCGGTCAGGCCAGCGCGCTCGTCGCGGCGCTCGTCGCCGGCCTCTACGGGGGGACCGGCGTCTTCCTGCTGCTCAGCGACATCGAGGGGCCGGCGCGGCGCGCCGACACGCTGTACGCGGGCCTGTCCGTCGCCGCAGCCGTCGCCGTCGTCGCGACGGCCTTTCTCCTCCAGCGCGTCTGCCGCCTCCCGGACGACGACAACGACGACCCCCAGGCCCCCGCCGCCGCGTAGCGCCGCGCCCGCCCGCGTCGCGCCGGGGTCGTGCCCGCGTCGTGCCTGCGTCGTGCCTGCGAGGGCGGGGGAGCGGCTACGCGCCGGTGATGGAGTGCAGGTCGACGTCCTCGCGGGGGACGTCGCGTTCGTCGGCGTCGACGGACCGGCGCAGCGCCTCGTGCAGCCGGGCCGGGGTGAGGACGCCCGCGAAGCGGGAGCCGTCGCCGTCGAGCACGGCGACCCAGCCGGCGTCGTACTGGAGCATCGTGCTGAACGCCTGCTTGAGGGAGGCCCCGAGCGGCAGCCACGCCTTCATCCGGCGGGCGTGGTCGCGGACGGTGCCGTCGCCGGAGGCGGAGACCTCGTCGGCGTCGATCCACCCGTGCAGGCTGCCGTCGTCGTCGAGGACGACGGCCCACCGCGCCCCGTCGGCGCGCATCCGGTGGGCGGCGTCCGACACCGCGTCGTTCCTGCGTACGACGGGTGGCTGCACCAGATCGCCGGGCTCGATCGGCGTCACCGACAGCCGCTTCAGGCCGCGGTCCGCGCCGACGAAGTCCGCCACGTAGGGCGTGGCGGGGGCGCCCAGCACCTTCGCGGGCGGGTCGAGTTGCTCGATGCGCCCCTCGCCGTAGACGGCCATCCGGTCGCCGAGCCGGACGGCCTCCTCGATGTCGTGGGTGACGAAGAGCACCGTCTTGCGCACCTGCGCCTGCAGCTTGAGGAACTCGTTCTGGAGGTGTTCGCGCACGACGGGGTCGACCGCGCCGAACGGCTCGTCCATCAGCAGGACGGGCGGGTCGGCGGCCAGCGCCCGCGCGACGCCGACCCGTTGCCGCTGCCCGCCGGAGAGCTGGTCGGGGTAGCGGTCGCCGAAGACCGAGGGGTCGAGTCCGACGAGGTCGAGCAACTCCGCCGCCCGCTTCCGCGCCTGCGCCTTCTTCACGCCCAGCAGGTGCGGCACGGTCGCGGTGTTGTCCAGCACGCTGCGGTGCGGGAAGAGCCCGACCTGCTGGATGACGTAGCCGATGCGCCGCCGCAACTCCACCGGGTCGACCCGGGCGATGTCCTCGCCGTCGACCAGGATGCGGCCGGAGGTCGGCTCGATCAGGCGGTTCACCATCTTCATGGTGGTGGTCTTGCCGCAGCCGGACGGGCCGACGAGCGTCACCATCTCGCCCTCGGCCACCTCGAAGGTCAGGTCGTCCACGGCGACCGTGCCGTCGGGGTATCGCTTGCCGACGCTCTCGAAACGAATCACACTCGTCATACTGACAGGTGATCGTGAGGCGTGTCCGGGTACGTCCGCCCACAGACCGGAAAGCGCGCGAACCGGCAAAACGGGATGGGAGCCCTGGTGGCCTCGAGGGACTGCCTCAGAGACAACGACTGGATATGCGCCGAGTACCTGCGCTCCCGCAGCGGAGAACTCGCCGACGCGACGGTCCAGCACCTCGGCATCGCGGCCGTCTCGGTCGTGCTCGCCGTGCTGCTCGCCTTCCCCCTGGCACTCGCCGCCCGCCGCTGGCGGGCCGCCCGGGAACCCGTCCTGGGGCTCACGACGGTGCTCTACACCATCCCGTCGCTGGCGATGTTCGCGCTGCTGCTGCCCGTCTTCGGCCTCTCCGTCTCGGTCGTGGTGACCGGGCTGGTGCTGTACTCGCTCACCATCCTGGTGCGCAACATCCTGGCCGGCCTCGACGGCGTGCCCGCCGAGGCCCGGGAGGCGGCACGCGGCATGGGGTACGGCGCGGGACGGATGCTGTTCGAGGTCGAACTCCCGCTCGTCGTCCCCGCCCTCATGGCGGGCGTACGGATCGCAACGGTCTCCGCCGTCTCGCTGACCACGGTGGGCGCCATCGTCGACTACGGCGGTCTCGGCAACCTCATCTACAGCGGGCTCCAGACCGTCTTCAAGGCACAGGTGCTCACCGCGTCGGTGCTCTGCGTGGTGCTCGCCGTGCTCGCCGACCTGCTGCTGCTCTGGCTCCAGCGCGCGCTGACGCCGTGGACCCGTCACCGGGCCGTCACGGGGAAGGGCTGAACCATGGGCGTGTTCCAGGGAGCCTGGACCTGGCTGACGACAGCCGGCAACTGGACCGGCGACGGCGGTGCGCTGGCGCTGCTCGGCGAGCACCTCTACCTGACCGCGGTCTGCCTCGGCATCGCCGCGGCCGTGGCGCTGCCCACGGCCGTGTGGCTCGGCCACATCGGACGCGGCGGGCCGCTGGCGATCAACCTGTCCAACGTCGGCCGCGCCGTCCCCACGTTCGCGGTGCTCGTGCTGCTGATGCTCACCCCGCTCGCGACCGTCGGCGGCGGCGACCTGCCGACGATCGTCGCGCTCGTGCTCTTCGCGATCCCGCCGCTGCTCACCAACGCCTACGTCGGCATGCGGGAGGCCGACCGGGAGGTCGTGGAGGCGGCCCGCGGGATGGGCATGTCCGGTGGGCAGCTGCTGTTCCGCGTCGAACTGCCGCTGGCGTACCCGCTGCTGATGACCGGCGTCCGGTCGGCCGCCGTGCAGGTGGTCGCCACCGCGACGCTCGCCGCGATGGTCGGCGGCGGCGGCCTGGGCCGCATCATCACCGCCGGCTTCAACACCTACGACACCGCCCAGGTGGTGGCCGGAGCGGTCCTGGTCGCGGTGCTGGCGCTCCTGGTCGAGTTGGCGATGATCGCCCTCGGCCGCGTCCTGGACCCGATGCGCGGACGTCGCGGCGGCAGGCGTACGAACGGCCGCGGCGGGGAACCGGCCGACGAGGACGGTCACGACCGTACGGGTGCCGCACCGGAGCGCGAGTCGCTGAAGGCGCCCGTCTGACAGCCTTCCGTGGCATGCTGACGCCTCGCGCATATCGAACAGATGGACGGTGAAGAACGTGATCGGGACGACCAGAGGGACCCGTGGGCGCCGCGGCGTGCGCGCCGCGGCGGCCGCCGGGACGGTGGCGCTGCTGGCCGCCGGCCTGACCGCCTGCGGCGGCGGCGAGAGCCTGGAGGACCAGGGCGGCGCCTCCGACGGGGGCGGCGGGACGTCGCTGGTGATCGGCTCGGCCGGGTTCACCGAGTCCAAGGTCCTCGCGAACCTCTACGCCCTGGCGTTGGAGGACGCGGGCTTCGACACGACCATCAAGACGGTCGCCAACCGCGAGCTGTACGAACCGGCCCTGGAGAAGGGCCAGATCGACGTGGTGCCGGAGTACGCCGCCACGCTCGCGGAGTTCCTCAACGCCCAGGTCAACGGCGCGGACGCCCCGGCGGAGAACCCGGTGGCCTCCAACGACGTGGAGTCGACCGTCGCCGCCCTGGAGAAGCTTGCCGGGAAGCGCGGCCTGAAGGTGCTCGACGCGGGCGAGGCCGTTGACCAGAACGCCTTCGCCGTCACGAAGGAGTTCGCGGCGAAGCACGATCTGGAGACCCTCTCCGACCTCGGCGAGGCCGGCGTCGAGGTGCGCCTCGCCGCGGGCGACGAGTGCGTGGAACGCCCGTTCTGCCGGCCGGGCCTGGAGAAGACCTACGGCATCGACGTCGCCGAGGTCGACCCCAAGGGCGTCGGCACCACCCAGGCCAAGCAGTCGGTGAAGAACGGCACCAACGACATGGTGCTCACCACCACCACCGACGCCACCCTGGAGGACTTCGGGCTGGTGCTGCTGAAGGACGACGAGGGCCTCCAGAACGCCGACAACGTGCTCCCCGTCGTCAACGCGAAGGACGCGGGCGGGAAGAAGGTCGCCGAGGCCCTCGACGGCGTCACCGCGGCGCTCACCACGCAGGACCTGGTCGGCCTCAACCGCCAGGTCGACGCCGACCGCCGCAAGCCGGAGGACGTCGCCCGCAGCTACCTGGAGGACGAGGGCCTGCTGAACGGCTGAACGGCTGAACGCCGGGGACGCGCGGGACGCCCGCCCGACGGACCGATGACCGGCCGATAACAATGCCTTCGTGAGGTGTCGCACAGCGGGGCACACACGGTAAATTTCAGGCCATGCCACGCGGACGTCATCGCCATGAGCAGCCACTGCACCGCCTCCTCCCACCGGCGGCGGTCGCGGCGGCTGCTCTGGCGTGTGCGGGCGGCGCCTGGCTGGTCGGCCCCGCCGGACTCGGCGACACCGACACCGTGGTGCTGCGCGGCCTGGCCGCCGCTGCCGCACTCGCGGCCGTGACCGGCGCCGTCCTCACCCGCCGCTGGGACCGCCGGGCGGGCCGTCGCGTCGCCGAACTCGACGCGCGCCGCGCGAGCATGGAGTGGCGCGCGGAGGAGCGGGAGGCCGAGCACGAGGCGGAACTCGAGGAGGCGCGGGAACTGCGCGCCGCGGTGGAGCGGAAACTCACCGCCAGGCGGGCGGAGCTGGGCCGCCTCCGCAACGAGCACGCCGCGCTGCTGCGGCGGTACGCCAACGCCGAGACCGAGCGGGCCAGCGCCCTGGAGGGCCGCCGCCTGCTGGAACTGGAGGCCGCGGCGCCCGTGCGCGCGGCGCTCACCTCCGGCGCGGCCGACCACCGCAGCGCGTCGGGAGCCCCGACACCGCTGACCTACCTTCAGGCGAGCGAGGCGCTGCGGCATCTGCGACGCAGCGCGGAGCGGCAGCGGAGGCTCCGGGCCGTCGAGGGCGGCGAGGCGGACGGGCCGCCGACGCCGGCGTCCCCGGCCGCTGCCGCCGCGCCGGTGCCGCCTCCCGCGGTGCGTCCGGCGCCCGCACCCCGCCGTCCCGGCGGCGGCTTCGACTTCTTCGGTTCCGCCGGGGCGAAGCCCGCGGGGGCCGCGCGTGCGTCGGGCCCGGCGCCGCGCCGGGACGCCGGTTCTCCCGGAACCGCGGAGGACGCGGAGCCCGAACCCGCCCCCCGCTCCCGCCGGACGCACCCTGCGGCGGGCAAGGTCGTCGACCTCGCCGACGACGCCGCCGCCCTGGACATCACCGAGCTCCGCAGCGCCCTCCCCTGACCCTCACCCCTCACCGCGAAGGGCCCGCCACGGCGGCGGGAGCCCGGCGGTCTCGTCACGGCGGGGGAGCAGGTCGTGCCTGCCGGCCCCCCGCGGTGGCGGCCTCGCACCGCTGACCGCGGTCGATCAGCAGGAGCGGCGGACCGACGGCGCCACGCGTGCCGGCCTGACGGTGATCCCACCGGACCGCGCGAGGTCCGGGACGTGGCTCGGGCCTGGGCGGGCGGCCCAGGAGTCCGGGGCGCGTTCCGCCCGCCACGGCGGCGGTCGACCCCGCCCCGGCCGACCCCGCACGGTGTGGCAGCCGGGGCGTCGGCCCACCGCGCGTCAGCGGGACCCGTCGCCGGCGCGGACCAGGCCCGTCTCGTACGCGAGGACGACCGCCTGCACCCGGTCCCGCAGGCCCAGCTTCCCCAGGATGCGCCCCACGTGCGTCTTCACCGTCGCTTCGGACAGCACCAGCCGCGCCGCGATCTCCCCGTTCGACAGGCCCTGGGCGATGAGCACCAGCACCTCGCGTTCCCGGTCGGTCAGCCGTTCCAGCTCGCGGGCGACGGGCTGTTCCACCGCCGAGGGCAGGACGGTGGAGAAGCGGTCGATCAGCCGCCGGGTCGTGCTGGGCGCGACGACCGCGTCGCCGCTGTGCACGGAGCGGATCGCGGACAGCAGCTCGTCCGGGGGCACGTCCTTGAGCATGAACCCGCCGGCCCCGGCCTTGAGCGCGCTGAACGCGTACTCGTCCAGGTCGAAGGTGGTGAGGATGAGCACCTTCGGCGCGCCCGGCCCGCCCTCGCCGCCACAGATCCGCCGGGTGGCCTCGACGCCGTCGAGGTGGGGCATCCGCACGTCCATGAGCACGACGTCGACCGCCCGGGAGCGCAGCACGTCGAGCGCCTCCGCGCCGTCGCCCGCCTCGGCGACCACCTCCATGTCCGGCTGGGCGGCCAGCACCATGCGGAAGCCGGTGCGCAGCAGTGCCTGGTCGTCGACCAGCATCACGCGGATGGTCGTCGTCATCGTGTTCCCTTTCCCACGGTTCCCCCTCGGAGCCCGGCGGCCGGGCGCGGTCTCACTGCGTTCCGCCCCTGAGCGGCAGGACGGCGCTGATCCGGAAGCCGCCGCCCGGGCGCGGCCCCGCCTGGAGGCGGCCGCCGACCATGCCGACGCGTTCCCGCATGCCGATGAGGCCCTGCCCGAGCCCGTCCGCGCCGCCGTCCTCGTACAGCTCGGACTGCGCGCCCCGCCCGTCGTCCTCGGCCAGCAGCTCCAGCTCGCCGTCGCCGTACGTCAGCCGCACGTTCGCGCCCACGTGCGGGCCGCCGTGCTTGCGGGTGTTGGTCAGCGCCTCCTGGACGATGCGGTACGCCGTCAGTTCGACGCCGCTGGGCAGGGGGCGGGGCGTCCCCTCGATGGCGAACTTGACCGTCACCCCGGTGCCGCGCACCTGGTCGACGAGTTCGGCGAGCTGTTCCACGCCCGGCTGCGGCACGTACTCGTCGCCGTCGCGGCGCTGCTCGCCGTCGCCGGTGCGCAGCACGCCCAGCAGACGGCGCATCTCGGCGAGCGCCTGCCGTCCGGTGCCGGAGATGGTCTGCAGCGCCTGGCGCGACTGCTCCGGCGCGCTGTCCAGCACGTACGCGGCGCCGTCCGCCTGGACCACCATCACCGACACGTTGTGCGCCACGACGTCGTGCAGCTCGCGCGCGATGCGGGCCCGCTCGGCGGCCACCGCGACCTTCGCCTGGGCCTCGCGTTCCTTCTCGAGCCGGGCGGCGCGCTCCTCCAGCTGCTCGTAGTACGCCCGGCGGGTGCGCAGCGAGTCGCCCATCACCCAGGCCAGGGCGAAGGGCACGGTGAGGAACAGCCAGCCGAGCACGGCCTGCGGGGCGGACTGCTCGGGCGGCCAGCGCAGCGTGGCGACGAGCGGTGCCAGCAGGCCCCCGACCAGGGCCAGCCGTGAGGCCCAGCGCACGTGCCGGGAGGCGACCGTGAAGATGATCACCAGGAAGGCGAAGTCGCCGGGGTTGGTCTCCACGCCGGTGATCAACTGGGCGATGCCGGTGCCGATCGCGAGCAGCAGCATCTTCTCCGGGGCGCGCCGCCGCAGCGCGACCACCAGCGAAAGCGCCAGGGCGATGGGGACGGCGGCGATCTGCTGAGCCGTGCTGTCCGCCATTCCGGTGGCCTGCGGGGGTGCGGCGATGCTCGCCACGATCCACACCGCCGACGGCAGGAGCAGAACGAGCGCCCAGAGGCTGTCCACCCAGGTCGGGTGACGGCGGACGAACTCGTAGATGCGGTGCACGTGACCCAGCGTATGCAGGCCGGGCACGTGCCGGGGTCAGCCGTGAAGCGGATCCTCCCGCCCGCGTCTACTCCGCAAGGTGGAGGCGCCGCCCGCCCCCGCGCCGCGCTCCCGCGCGTACCGTGAGCGGCGTGACGGACGCAGAAGCGGAATCGCCGCGCCGGTGGCGGACGGCGATGACGGACAGCCTGTACGCGCCACCGCACGGCTTCTTCGTGCGCGAGGCGCCGGGAGCGCATTTCCGTACCTCCGTCCACGTGTCGCCGCTGTTCGCGCGGGCGGTGACACGGCTGCTGCTGCGCCTCGACGAGGCGCTGGACCGTCCCCGCGAGCTGACCCTGCTCGACGTCGGCGCCGGGCGGGGCGAGCTGCTCGCACAGGTCGCGGAGGCCGTGGCGGAGGACGATCCGCACGGTCTCGCCCGGCGGCTGCGGCGGGTGGCCGTGGAGCTCGCGCCCCGCCCGGACGGGCTGGATCCCGGGATCGCCTGGCAGGACGTGCTCCCGCCGCCCGGCTCCGTCACCGGACTCGTCTTCGCGAACGAGTGGCTGGACAACGTGCCGCTGGACGTCGTCGAGGCGGACGACGCGGGCGCCGTGCGGTACGTCCTGGTGGACCGGGAGGGGCGGGAGTCCGCGGGCGAGCCCGTCGCCGAGGAGGACGCCGCGTGGCTGCGGCACTGGTGGCCGCTCGACGCCGAGCCGGGTCTGCGCGCCGAGATCGGCCTGTCCCGGGACGTCGCCTGGACGTCGGCCGTCCGCACGCTCCGGCGCGGACTGGCCGTCGCCGTGGACTACGCGCACACCCGGGCCGACCGCCCGCCGCTGGGCACGCTCACCGGCTACCTCGACGGCCGGGAGGTGCCGCCCGCGCCGGACGGGGCCCGCGACCTGACCGCGCACGTCGCCGTCGACGCGTGCGCGGCCGCCGCGGGCGGGCCGTGGCGCACGCTCACCCAGCGGGAGGCGCTGCACGACCTCGGCGTGCACGGCGGAAGGCCGCCCCTGTCCTGGGCGTCCACGGACGCCCAGGCGTACGTGCGGGGGCTCCGCGACGCCTCGCAGGCGGCGGAGCTCACGGACCTCGCCGGCCTGGGCGCCTTCACCTGGCTGACCCGTCCGGTCGACGCGCCCGACCTCTTCGGCGCCCCCGCGCAGACTCACGCCGTGGCCGGGCCCGACGCCTGACGCCTGACGCCGCCGGGCCCCGTGCGGGCCGGGGGGTCCGCCGGGCAGGGCCTACGTCAGCCAGCGCTCCGGGCGGGCCGTGCGCCGGCCCGTGCGGGACCGCTCGGCCTGCGCGGCGACCAGGGCCCGGGCCTCGCCCGCGTCGCGCAGCCGCGCCCTCGCCCAGCCGTTGGCCCCGTGGTCCACGGAGACGTCGGCCAGCCCCAGCCGCCGCTGCCACGGCCCCTGCTCGGAGCGGACGCTCTGCACCTTCGCGTGCGGCACCAGTTCGGTCTGCCGGCGCACGCGTCCGGTGCGTGTGGCGAAGACGGTGTCGGTCACGCCGTGGGCGTAGGAGCGCCACCAGAACGGCGCGCACCAGCGGGCCCGCGGCGGCGCGGGATCCAGCGCCGCCGTCACCGCGTCCAGCTCCACACCCGGCAGGGCGCGCGCCAGCACGGCTGCGGCGTCCGCCCGGGTCGCCACCGGCAGCAGCACGCCGCCGCGCTCCTTCCCCCCGCCCGCGATCTGCAGCTCGACCCGCACCCAGCCGCGTCGCCGCCACAGCAGCGGCTCGACGACCCGCACGTACTGGATGCGGCCAGGGGGCACCGTCTCGTGCGCCCGGTCGAGCAGGCCGCGATCGATGCGCAGGCCGTCCGGCGACTCCTGGACGGTCCAGTCGAACTCCTTCAGCACCCGCCCGGCGGTGTTGCCCCACATCGCGCCCGCGAGCGGTACGACGGCCGCCAGCGCGGGCCACACGTTGCCGGTGGCCGTGTAGATCAGGGCCGGGACCAGCACCAGAGCCACCAGCAACAGCCAGCCGCCGGACAGCAGCAGCACCGAGACGATCAGCATCCGGGGGGTGACGCGCAGCAGGTCGCGGGCCGGGGCCTCACCCGCCGTCGGTGCGGCCTCGGGCGCCATCCCGGCGGCGCGGGCGAGCAGTTCGGCGCGCAGCGCCACCGCCTCCCGTTCGCCGAGGAACGCCAGCTCGTCCTTGGCATCGGCGCCGACCACGTCGAGTTTCAGCTTGGCGACTTGTGCGATCCGCGCGAGCAGTGGACGGCCGACGTCCACGGCCTGGATGCGGTCCAGCCGGATGTGCGCGGTGCGGCGGAAGAGCAGGCCGGTGCGGATGCGCAGCTCGGTGTCCGTGACCAGGTAGCTGGTGTACCACCAGGACAGGAAGCCGTACGCGGCGGCGACCGGCACCACCACGGCGAACGCCGCCAGCAGCCAGCCGAGCGTCAGCTGCTCGAACCACTGACGGGTGCGTTCGAAGTCCTGGAAAGTGAAGGCGGCCAGGCCGGCTATCGGCGCCCAGGCGCGGCGCCAGGGCGTCACCGGGTGCAGCCGCTTGCCCTCCGGCCGTTCCTCGGTCGCCCCCGAGCCCTCCGGCCCCCGGCCGGTGCTCTTCCCGTCTGCGTCGCAATCGGTGGCGGGCCGGGTGGCCGGCGCGCCCTCCCCGCTGCTCACAGCCCCGCCGATCGGGCCTCGCCCAGCTCGGTCAGCCGGTCCCGGAGCCGTTCCGCCTCCTCGGGGGTGAGCCCGGGGATCGTCGCGTCCGTGGTGGCGGCCGCGGTGTGCAGCTGGAGCGTGGCCAGCCCGTACCGCCGCTCCAGCGGGCCGGAGGTGACCTCGACCAGCTGCATCCGGCCGTACGGGACCACCGTGATCTCACGCCACAGGACGCCGTGCGCGATCAGCAGGTCGTCCGCGCGTTCGGCGTAGCGCCAGGACCGCCAGTTGCGGGCGAGGGCGCCCCAGCCCCAGGCGGCGAAGCCGAGCGGCACCAGCGCGGGCAGCGCCCACACCGGCCCGGCCAGCAGGCCGGGGAGCCCGCCGGTCACCGCCGCGACCGGGAGCAGCGTGCTCAGCAGCACCACCCGCCGCAGCGGCAGCAGTGCGGGTTCCACGCCCCGCCACTCGTCGGCTGCGGGCAGCGGGGCCGCCGCGTCCCGTGCGCCCGGGGCGTCCGGTGTGCCTCGTTCGCCGTGCCCGTCATCCGTCGCCGTCGTCATGCGGTCAACCCTAGGTTCCCGCACCGCCGCCCGTATCCGCCCGGAGGAGGACGTGGGGGCCGCCCGTCTCCTCCTCGCCGCCGCGGTGCTGACAGACTGGACGTCATGACGCAGACGACGACGGTCGGCATCGGGGGCGCCGCGGAGAGCACCGACATGGTGCTCAACATCGGCCCGCAGCATCCGTCCACGCATGGTGTGCTGCGGCTGCGGCTCGTCCTGGACGGCGAACGCATCGGCGCGGCCGAGCCCGTCATCGGCTACATGCACCGCGGCGCGGAGAAGCTGTTCGAGGCGCGCGACTACCGTCAGATCATCGTCCTGGCCAACCGCCACGACTGGCTGTCCGCCTTCTCCAGCGAGCTGGGCGTCGTCCTCGGCGTCGAACGCATGCTCGGCATGGAGGTGCCCGAGCGCGCGGTGTGGCTGCGCACCCTGCTGGCCGAACTCAACCGGGTCCTCAACCACCTGATGTTCCTCGGCTCCTACCCCCTGGAACTCGGCGGCATCACGCCCGTCTTCCACGCGTTCCGCGAGCGCGAGGAGTTGCAGACCGTGATGGAGGAGGTCTCCGGCGGGCGCATGCACTACATGTTCAACCGGGTCGGCGGCCTGAAGGAGGACCTGCCCGCCGGCTGGCTCGGCCGCGCCCGCCGCGCCGTCGCCGACGTCCGGTCCCGGATGGACGTCTTCGACCGCCTCGTCCTCGGCAACGAGATCTTCCGCGGCCGCACCCGCGACGTGGGCACCCTCGCGCCGGAGACCGTGCACGCGTACGGCGTCAGCGGGCCCCTCGCCCGTGCCTCCGGCGTCGACTTCGACCTGCGACGGGACGAGCCGTACCTGGCCTACGGAGAGCTGGGCGACGTGCTCCGGGTGGTGACCCGCCAGGAGGGCGACTGCCTGGCCCGGTTCGAGGTGCTGCTCGACCAGGCCCACAACTCCCTCGACCTCGCCGACGCCTGCCTCGACCGCATCGCCGACCTCCCGCCCGGTCCCGTCAACCAGCGGCTCCCCAAGGTGCTCAAGGCCCCCGAGGGCGCGACCTACACCTGGACCGAGAACCCGCTCGGGCTCAACGGCTACTACCTGGTCTCCAAAGGCGAGAAGACGCCCTACCGCCTGAAACTGCGCTCCGCCTCCTACAACAACATCCAGGCCCTGACCGAACTGCTGCCCGGCACCCTGGTCGCCGACATGGTCGCCATCCTCGGTTCCTTCTTCTTCGTCGTCGGCGACATCGACAAGTAGCCCGCGGGCGCCGCTCCGGCTCGCGGACTCCCGCCGGACGGGCCGTCCGGCTCGTCACACCGCGCCCGGACCGGCCGCGGCCAGGGCATAGCATGGCCGGGAACGTCCGGTACCCGGCAGCGGACCGGAACGGCAGACGGAAGGTTCCACTCCGTGCACCCACAGCACCCGTCCGGCACGGGCCGGCAGCCGGAGGCCGCGCGCGCCGAGGACCGGCCCGCCCGCCTCGCCGTGGGCGTCGTCGGCGCCGGCCGCGTCGGCCCGGCGCTGGCCGCCGCGCTGCGGCAGGCCGGACACCGGCCGGTGGCCGCGTCCGGCGTCTCCGACGCCTCCCGCCGCCGCGCCGAGACCCTGCTCCCCGGGGTGCCGCTGGTCGACCCCGGCGACGTGCTGGCCCGGTCCGACCTCGTCCTGCTCACCGTTCCCGACGACGCGCTGCCCGACCTGGTCACCGGACTCGCCGGGACCGGCGCCGTACGGCCCGGCCAGCTCCTCGTCCACACCTCCGGCCGGTACGGCACCGACGTCCTCCGGCCGGCGCTGCGGGCGGGAGCCCTGCCACTCGCCCTGCACCCGGTGATGACCTTCACCGGTACGCCGGTCGACGTGCAGCGGCTGGGCGGCTGCTCGTTCGGCGTGACCGCGCCGGAGGAGCTGCGGCTCGCCGCCGAGGCGCTGGTCATCGAGATGGGCGGGGAACCGGAGTGGATCGCCGAGGAGGTCCGCCCGCTGTACCACGCCGCCCTGGCGCTCGGCGCGAACCACCTGGTCACCCTGGTCGCCCAGTCGATGGAACTGCTCCGCGAGGCGGGCGTCGGCGCCCCCGACCGGATGCTCGGCCCGCTGCTCGGCGCCGCCCTCGACAACGCCCTGCGCTCCGGCGACGCCGCCCTCACCGGGCCCGTCGCCCGCGGCGACGCCGGCACCGTCGCCGCCCACATCACCGAACTCCGCGCCCACGCCCCGCACGCCGTCGCCGGCTACCTCGCGATGGCCCGTACGACCGCCGACCGGGCGCTCGCGCACGGCCTGCTCAAGCCGGAACACGCCGAGGACCTGCTGGACGTGCTGGGTGCGTCCGGCGACGAGAGCGGAGGTACGCGATGACGACACCCGGCTCCGGAAGCCGTACGGGCACGCGTCCCGGGGCCGCCCCGGCCGTCACGCCCCGCCTCGCCCGCAGCGCGGCCGCACTGCACGCGGTGCTGCCGCGCCGGCGAGGCGCCGACGCCGGTCGCCGTGCGGTCGTCATGACCATGGGAGCCCTGCACGACGGCCACGCCGCACTCGTCCGCGCCGCGCGCGAGGCCGTGGGAGACCGCGGGCAGGTGCTCGTCACCGTCTTCGTCAACCCGCTCCAGTTCGGCGCCGGGGAAGACCTCGACCGGTACCCGCGCACCCTGGACGCCGACGTCGTCCTCGCCGTCGACGCGGGCGCCGACGTGGTCTTCGCCCCCGGCGTGGGCGAGGTCTACCCCGGCGGGGAGCCGCAGGTGCGGATAGCCGCCGGACCCATGGGCGAGCGCCTGGAGGGCGCCTTCCGCCCCGGTCACTTCGACGGGATGCTCACCGTCGTCGCCAAGCTCCTCCACCTGACCGAGCCCGACCTGGCCTTCTACGGCCGCAAGGACGCGCAGCAGCTCGCCCTGATCCGCCGCATGGTGCGGGACCTGAACTTCCCGGTGGACATCGCCGGCGTGGACACGGTCCGCGAACCCGACGGTCTGGCGCTGTCCAGCCGCAACCGGTACCTCGCGCCGCAGGAGCGGCGGGCGGCGCTCGCGCTGTCCCGCGCACTGTTCGCGGCGCGCGACGCGGTGGCCCGGGGCGCCGGACCGGAGGACGCCCACGCGGCCGCGCACCGCGTGCTCGCCCCGGCGGCCGACGGCACGCCCCCGGTGACCCTCGACTACCTCGCGCTGGTCGACCCGTCCGACTTCACGGACGCCGCTGCCGACTTCACCGGCGAGGCGGTCCTCGCCGTGGCGGCCCGCGTCGGCACCACCCGGCTCATCGACAACATCCCCCTCCCCTTCCCGGAGGGCCCCGCATGATCCGGCCCCCGGCGTTCCCTCCCCCGACGTTCCACGTGGAACCGTCCGCCGCCGCCGGTGCGGGACCGCAGCCTTTCCGTGCCGCAGGAGGCCCCGCATGAGCAGCCGCACCGGCATACCCGGCGCCGACCCGCGCGGGCGCGCGCCGCGCACGGCGCTCGTCGCCCCCGCGCCCGGCTGGACCCTGGACGCGGACGTCGTGGTCGTCGGCTCCGGCGTCGCCGGCCTCACCGCCGCCCTCCGCTGCGCGGACTCCGGCCTGCGCACCGTGGTCGTGACCAAGGCGCGGCTCGACGACGGCTCGACCCGCTGGGCGCAGGGCGGCATCGCCGCGGCCCTGGGCGAGGGCGACACTCCGCAGCAGCACCTCGACGACACCCTGGTCGCCGGGGCTGGCCTGTGCGACGAGGAGGCCGTGCGCACCCTGGTCACGGACGGTCCCGCCGCCGTCCGGCGCCTGATCGCGGCCGGCGCGCGGTTCGACCTCTCCGCCACCACCGGCGAGATCGCCCTCACCCGCGAGGGCGGGCACCACCGCAGCCGCATCGCGCACGCCGGGGGCGACGCGACCGGCGCGGAGATCTCCCGGGCCCTCGTCGCCGCGGCCCGCGCGAAGGCCGTTCGCACCGTCGAGAACGCGCTCGTCCTCGACCTGCTCACCACCCCGGACGGCCGCACCGCGGGCGTCACGCTGCACGTGATGGGCGAGGGCCAGCACGACGGCGTGGGTGCCGTGCGGGCGCCGGCCGTCGTCCTGGCGACCGGCGGCATGGGGCAGATCTTCTCGGCCACCACCAACCCGGCCGTCTCCACCGGCGACGGCGTCGCCCTCGCGCTCCGCGCCGGCGCGGAGGTCAGCGACGTCGAGTTCGTGCAGTTCCACCCGACCGTGCTGTACCTGGGACCGGACGCCGAGGGGCAGCAGCCGCTGATCTCCGAGGCGGTACGCGGCGAGGGTGCGCACCTGGTCGACGCCGACGGCGTGCGGTTCATGCAGGGGCAGCACGAACTCGCCGAACTCGCCCCCCGGGACATCGTCGCGAAGGGCATCATGCGGCGGATGCGCGAGCAGGGTGCCGCCCACATGTACCTGGACGCCCGCCACTTCGGCGCGGCGATGTGGGAGTCGCGGTTCCCGACCATCCTCGCCGCCTGCCGTGCGCACGGCATCGACCCGGTCACCGCCCCGATCCCGGTCGCCCCCGCCGCGCACTACGCGTCCGGCGGCGTGCGCACCGACCTGCACGGCCGGACGACCGTCCCCGGGCTGTACGCGTGCGGCGAGACCGCGTGCACCGGCGTGCACGGCGCCAACCGCCTCGCCTCCAACTCCCTTCTGGAGGGCCTGGTCTTCGCGGAGCGCATCGCGGACGCCGTGGCGGACGCGCGCGCGACGGCGTCCGCGCGCGAAGGGGCGCGCGAAGAGCCCGCACCCGGTGCGACGGCCACCGCGCACGCCCCGCTGCTCCCGCCCGAGGCACGGGCCGAGATCCAGCGGATCATGACGCACGGCGCAGGTGTGCTCCGGTCCGCCGACAGCCTCGCCCGTGCGTCCGCCGCACTCGACGCGCTGCCCGCCGCCGCCGGTACGGCCGCCGCCCCCGCGAAGACCGCCGAACCCGGCGTCGACACGTGGGAGACCGCCAACCTCCACCTGGTCGCGCGCGCCCTGACCGCCGCCGCCCTCCGCCGTACCGAGACCCGCGGCTGCCACTGGCGCGAGGACCGTCCCGACCGGGACGACGCCGCCTGGCGCCGCCATCTCGTCATCACCCTGCGCCCCGACGCGCAGAGCCCTACGCTCGACTCGCTCGACCTCACCACGACCGACTCGACGGTCTTCCCGCCCGTAAGCCCGGTCATCCGCAAGGAGTACCCGTGACCAGCCCCTCCTCCGACGAAGAACGCCGTCCGCAGCCCGTGGACGTGCCGCTGCTCCAGATCGGCGGCCCGGCCGCCGGTGCCGCCCTGTCCGCGTCCGGCGGCTGCGGCGACGCGTGCGGCTGCGGTGCGGGCGGAGCGGACGACGACGTCTTCGACCCGCTGGACTGCGGCCTCGACCCCGACCTGGCCCGGCTGCTGGTCGATGCCGGTCTGGACCCGGTGCAGGTCGAGGACGTCGCGCACCTGGCCATCGAGGAGGACCTCGACCACGGCGTGGACGTGACGACCGTGGCGACCGTGCCCGAGGACGCCGTCGCCGTCGGCGACTTCACCGCCCGCGAGGCGGGTACCGTCGCCGGCCTGCGCATCGCCGAGGCGGTGCTGTCGGTGGTGTGCACCGACGAGTTCGAAGTCGAGCGGCACGCCGAGGACGGCGACCGCGTCGCGCCGGGCCGGAAGCTGCTGACCGTCCGCACCCGCACCCGGGACCTGCTGACGGGCGAACGCAGCGCCCTCAACCTGCTCGGCCGCCTCTCCGGGATCGCCACCGCCACCCGCGCCTGGGCCGACGCCCTCGCCGGCACGTCCGCCCGGGTGCGCGACACCCGCAAGACGACCCCCGGGCTGCGCGCGCTGGAGAAGTACGCCGTGCGCTGCGGCGGCGGCGTCAACCACCGCTTCTCCCTCTCCGACGCGGCGCTGATCAAGGACAACCACGTGATCGCGGCCGGCGGCGTCGCGCAGGCCTTCAAGGCGGTGCGGGAGGAGTTCCCCGACCTGGCGATCGAGGTCGAGGTGGACCGCCTCGACCAGATCGAACCCGTCCTCGCCGAAGGCGCCGACCTGATCCTGCTCGACAACTTCACCCCCGAGGAGACCGCCGAGGCCGTCGCCCTCGTCGCCGGGCGCGCCCGGCTGGAGTCGTCCGGACGGCTGACCCTCGCCGACGCGGCCGCGTACGCCGCGACCGGCGTCGACTACCTCGCCGTGGGCGCGCTGACCCACTCCTCACCCGTCCTCGACATCGGCCTGGACCTGCGCGACGTCACCGGGGACCGGCCCGCCGGCGCCGGGAAGGGCGCCTGACCATGCTGCTCACCATCGACGTCGGCAACACGCACACCGTCCTGGGTCTCTTCGACGGCGAGGACATCGTCGAACACTGGCGCATCTCCACCGACGCCGGCCGCACGGCCGACGAACTGGCCGTCCTGCTCCATGGCCTGATGGGCATGCACCCGCTGCTCGGCGAGGAGCTCGGCGACAACATCGAGGGCATCGCCATCTGCTCCACGGTCCCGGCCGTGCTGCACGAACTGCGCGAGGTCACCCGCCGCTACTACGGCGACATCCCCGCCGTGCTCGTCGAGCCCGGGGTGAAGACCGGGGTGCCGATCCTGATGGACCACCCCAAGGAGGTCGGCGCCGACCGCATCATCAACGCGCTCGCCGCCGTCGAGCTCTACGGCGGCCCCTGCGTCGTCGTCGACTTCGGCACCGCCACGACGTTCGACGCGGTCTCCGCGAAGGGGGAGTACGTCGGCGGCGCGATCGCCCCCGGCATCGAGATCTCCGTCGACGCGCTCGGCGTCCGCGGCGCCCAGCTGCGCAAGATCGAGCTGGCGCGCCCGCGCAGCGTCATCGGCAAGAACACGGTCGAGGCCATGCAGGCCGGCATCCTGTACGGCTTCGCGGGCCAGGTCGACGGCGTGGTCCGGCGGATGGCCGCCGAGCTCGCGGACGACCCCGACGACGTCACGGTCATCGCCACCGGAGGGCTGTCGCCCATGGTGCTCGGCGAAGCCGAACTCATCGACGAGCACGAGCCCTGGCTCACACTGGTGGGCCTCCGCCTGGTCTACGACCGCAACGTCTCGCGCTGAGGACGGCGGCCCTCAGCGCCTGCGGGCCTGCGGGCCCCCGTCGCGGGGAAGGGCGCGGAGGACGTCCGTCCGCCACGCCCGCAGAACGGGCGATAATGCACTTTAGTCGGACAAGCTCGTACAGTCGGACCATGCCTACGCCCTACGGTTCCCGAGGTGGCATGGCGTTCAGCGCGGACGAGCTGCGTGTGCTCCGAGGCGCCCTCGCCGTAGCCCTCCAGTCCAGCCGCGCCTCCGCATGGGAGGTGCGGGAGGTCCTGCAGCTCACCGAGTCCCTCGACGAGGCCGAGCGCGAGGGGCACCGGCTCCGGTCCTTCCTCCTCGCGGATCTCGCCCGCTACCGCGCCGCCCTGCCGGGCGCCGCGGGCGGTTACCTCGACCTGCTCGACGACGCCCTCGCGGCCGGCTACCTGCCTCGTCCGGAAGACCTGAACGCCCTCCGTTCGCTCGCCCGGACGCCTGCCGGGCGGCCCGCGTCCGAACGCCGCGCGGAACTCCTGCGGCGCTGCGAGAGCCTCGCCGAGCAGGCCGTACGCGGCCGGCTGCTGGTCCTGCCCGGCGGGCGCGCCGCCGTGCGTGCGGAGCCGGACCTGGCCGAGGAGAAGCCGAAGCGGGACCCGAAGAAGGAGCCTCCCAAGGAGCCGCGGCGCGAACCGGCCAAGCCCGCGCCGCAGCCGGGTCGCCGCCCCGTCCCGACTCCCGGCGAGGTCTTCCCCCCGCGGCGCCGCCCCGCCACCCCGCCCGAGGAGGCCCACGCGCTCCCCGCCTGACCCTCGCACGTCGCCGCCTTCCTCGAGCCCTCCGGTGCCCGGGGGAGAGGAGACGCGCCGAACGGGATGCCCCGGGGTGCTCGGACGCCGTGTCCGGCGCGCGCGCCGGAGCGGTGCAGGGGCTCGCCTGCCACGCCCTGCGTCGCGGCGCGGCGCCCGGACCCGGCACGCAGGGGGGCGCAGGGGCCGCCCGCCCCGCAGAGGCCGACGGTCCGGCGCTAGGCTGAAGGGCGCACACGCGCCCGCACGCGCCCCTTCGCAAGGAGCCCCGGCATGGACTACGTCGCCGCCCTCACCCCGCCCCTCGTCATGGCGATCGGCTTCACCGCCCTCGTGGTGACGATCGTGAAGAACCAGGGCGGCGCCAACAAGGCGAAGGAGGACGCCGCCGTCGACGCGGCGCTGGACTCCGCCACCGACGGCGCGAACCGTCCGGTCGCCGCGCGCTCCGCCTCTTCCGCGGACGCGGCCGCGCGCGCGACGGACGGCTGAATTCGTCCCATCTGCGCCTATTATTCTCCCGTGCCTCGGCCATTGGGAGAGTTGGAAGACGCCGTGATGACGCGGGTATGGCAGTGGAACCGCCCGGTCACCGTGCGGGAAGTCCTGGAAGATCTGCAGGAGCAGCGGACGATCGCGTACACCACCGTGATGACCGTAATGGACAACCTTCATCAGAAGGGCTGGTTGCGGCGGGAGCAGGAGGGGCGGGCCTATCGATATGCGGCCGTCTCCACGCGGGCCGCGTACTCCGCCGCCCTGATGCATCAGGCGTGGTCGGCGAGCGGCAACAGCGCCGCCGCTCTCGTGGACTTCTTCGGCATGATGTCGGCCGAACAGTCGGACGCGCTGCGGGATGCTCTGCGGGTCGTACAGCTGAGCGGTGTGCGCGTCGACTCGACGTAGAGATAGCGTCGCGGTATGGCAGATCCCCGGACCACTCCAGAAGCCGCGACGACCGCCACTTCGCCGGATACCGGCCGGAACGCGGAGCGGAACGCCGACCGGAACGCCGACGCAAACGCCGGGACGAACGCGGCGCGCGACCGGGCAAACGCGCACGGTCTCGCGAAGGCGCCTGTCGCGGTGACGGTGCGGCGCGCGCGAACGAGTGATGTCCGTACCGTCCGCCGGCTCCTCGACGCCTACTCGCGGGACCGCATCCTCCTCGACAAAGCCACGGTGACGCTTTACGAGGACATCCAGGAGTTCTGGGTGGCGGAACGCGACCACGACGCGGAGGTCGTCGCCTGTGGCGCGCTGCACGTGATGTGGGAGGACCTGGCGGAGGTCAGGACGCTCGCCGTGGACCCTGCACTGAAGGGCACCGGCGTCGGCCACCAGCTCCTGGAGAAGCTGGTGCAGACCGCACGCTGGCTCGGAGTACGCCGCATTTTCTGCCTCACCTTCGAAGTCGAGTTCTTCGCCCGGCACGGCTTCACGGAGATCGGTGAGACGCCGGTGGACGGCGATGTCTACAGCGAGCTGTTGCGTTCCTATGACGAAGGCGTCGCGGAGTTCCTCGGTCTCGAACGGGTGAAGCCGAACACCCTCGGCAACAGCCGGATGCTCCTGCATCTGTAGCAGTCAGATGTCCGAAAGGTCCCGCTGTGCGGGGCGGCGATCGCCCGGGAAGTCCGCCGAGGGTTTGTGTTTCCCGGAGAAAAGCGGTTTCCTTCCATCGTCGGTATCTGTAATCCGTATTCGAAGACGAATGGGAGAACCCCGTGGCGCAGAAGGTGCAGGTGCTTCTTGTCGACGACCTCGACGGCGGCGAGGCGGACGAGACGGTGACCTTTGCTCTGGACGGCAAGACCTACGAGATCGACCTCAACACCGGCAACGCGGACAAGCTCCGTGACGCGCTGGCCGACTTCGTGAAGGCCGGTCGCCGTACCGGTGGCCGTTCTTCCCGCGGAAAGGGCGGGCGTTCGTCGTCCGGTAGCCCGGACACCGCGAAGATCCGCGCCTGGGCGAAGGAGAACGGTTACGAGGTCAACGACCGCGGGCGCGTTCCCGCGACCGTGCGGGAGGCCTACGAAAAGGCCAACGGCTGACGCCGGAGCAGAGCGCGGTGGCATTCCGTCGCCGCGGCGTCGACGAGGCGTACGAGATCGGGCGCACCCGCGGGGGACGGGCGGCCGATCGACACGGCGGGCAGCCGCTGCCTCCCGTCGCGTCCCTGCTGGGGAGGCCGCAACCACACCGCGGCCTCCCACGGACCTCCGCCGGCGTCCGGCCGGCCCGCCCCTCCGGCGGGTGCGGGCATGCGGGCGCCCGCGCCGAGGGCCGCCAGCCCGGCCCTGTGAGGCAGCGTGCCCCACTCGAGCCAGCGCAGCAGCCCTGGGAGCTCCTCGGCGGCCCCCTGCGCGACGAGGAGCCACACGTCCGCGCCGGCCCGCAGCGCAGGCCCCGCGGCCCGCGTACGGGCCAGCAGTGGCATCCCGGCCGCCGCGGGAAGCCGAAGGGCGTCGAAGCACACGCCCAGCCGGAACCAGGGCGCCCGCCCCGGGGCGGTGGGTCCGCGTGCCTCCTCCCACCACTCCCACGACTCCCGCCACTGCGTTTGCCGGGTGGGTGGCTGCGGGATCAGCGGGCTGCGGACCGGTGGGCGAGGACGGTGCGCCCGCTGCGGGTCCGGCGGACGCGGGCCCGTCGGCGCGGCGGCCCGGTCGTCAGGGGGTGTGGTGCGCGAAGCTGAAGCGGTCATGACCGGAGCAACTGCGGAAACCGTCCCCGGTCACGCCCCGGTCCCGTGCGGCCGCCGCCCCGCCGTCGGTCCGACCCGGCCCGCAAGGGTGTTCGCCATGAGCTGATCCGTTCGCGACACAGCGTGCACGACGCATGGACTGTCGGTTCCGGAGGGTAAGAAGTCCCTAGTGGGACGGGGGTGTGAGACGACGATGGAGGACCATGGCGGGCGTGTCGACGCGGGGCCGTTCGCCGTCGGCGTAGTGGATCAGGGTGAATACGCCTGGCCTGCGGGAACATCGTCTCGCACCATCGGGTTGGTACTGGTGCCGGCCGTCCTGGGCGGGAGTCCGCGGGCGGCTGTCGGCAGTTGGAATGAGCGGTCCCCCGTTGCGGGACTAAGCTGCGGAAGGACGGGGAGGGGACCGACCCCTTCTTGCCTGACCGCTCTGAGGAGCGATTAACGATGTTCGAGAGGTTCACCGACCGCGCGCGGCGGGTTGTCGTCCTGGCTCAGGAAGAAGCCCGGATGCTCAACCACAACTACATCGGCACCGAGCACATCCTTCTGGGACTGATCCACGAAGGAGAGGGTGTCGCCGCTAAGGCCCTGGAGAGCCTCGGGATTTCGCTCGAGGCGGTCCGCCAGCAGGTGGAGGAGATCATCGGCCAGGGCCAGCAGGCGCCCTCCGGCCACATCCCCTTCACGCCCCGTGCCAAGAAGGTCCTGGAGCTGTCGCTCCGCGAGGCCCTTCAGCTCGGCCACAACTACATCGGGACCGAGCACATCCTGCTCGGCCTGATCCGCGAGGGCGAGGGCGTCGCCGCCCAGGTCCTCGTGAAGCTGGGCGCGGACCTCAACCGGGTGCGGCAGCAGGTCATCCAGCTGCTCTCCGGTTACTCCGGCGGCAAGGAGGCGGCCACGGCAGGCGGCCCCGCCGAGGGCACGCCGTCCACCTCTCTCGTGCTGGACCAGTTCGGCCGCAACCTGACGCAGGCCGCCCGCGAATCCAAGCTCGACCCGGTCATCGGGCGCGAGAAGGAGATCGAGCGGGTCATGCAGGTGCTGTCCCGCCGCACCAAGAACAACCCGGTGCTCATCGGCGAGCCCGGCGTCGGCAAGACCGCCGTCGTCGAAGGGCTGGCGCAGGCCATCGTCAAGGGCGAGGTGCCCGAGACCCTCAAGGACAAGCACCTCTACACCCTCGACCTGGGCGCACTGGTCGCCGGTTCCCGCTACCGCGGTGACTTCGAGGAGCGCCTGAAGAAGGTGCTCAAGGAGATCCGCACCCGCGGCGACATCATCCTGTTCATCGACGAGCTGCACACCCTGGTCGGCGCCGGCGCCGCCGAGGGCGCGATCGACGCCGCCAGCATCCTCAAGCCGATGCTGGCCCGCGGCGAGCTGCAGACCATCGGTGCCACGACGCTCGACGAGTACCGCAAGCACCTGGAGAAGGACGCGGCTCTGGAGCGCCGTTTCCAGCCCATCCAGGTGGCGGAGCCGTCGCTGCCGCACACCATCGAGATCCTCAAGGGCCTCCGCGACCGGTACGAGGCGCACCACCGCGTCTCCATCACCGACGCCGCCCTGGTCGGCGCGGCCACGCTCGCCGACCGGTACATCTCGGACCGCTTCCTGCCGGACAAGGCGATCGACCTCATCGACGAGGCCGGCTCGCGCATGCGCATCCGCCGGATGACCGCGCCGCCGGACCTCCGCGAGTTCGACGAGAAGATCGCGAACGTCCGCCGGGACAAGGAGTCCGCGATCGACTCGCAGGACTTCGAGAAGGCCGCCTCGCTCCGCGACACGGAGAAGCAGCTCCTCGCCCAGAAGGCGAAGCGGGAGAAGGAGTGGAAGGCCGGCGACATGGACGTCGTCGCCGAGGTCGACGAGGAGCTCATCGCCGAGGTCCTCGCCACGGCCACCGGCATCCCGGTCTTCAAGCTGACCGAGGAGGAGTCCTCGCGCCTGCTCCGCATGGAGGACGAGCTGCACAAGCGCGTCATCGGGCAGAAGGACGCCATCAAGGCGCTGTCGCAGGCCATCCGGCGTACCCGCGCGGGCCTCAAGGACCCCAAGCGGCCCGGCGGCTCGTTCATCTTCGCCGGCCCGTCCGGCGTCGGTAAGACGGAGCTGTCCAAGACGCTCGCCGAGTTCCTCTTCGGCGACGAGGACGCGCTGATCTCCCTCGACATGTCGGAGTTCAGCGAGAAGCACACCGTCTCCCGGCTGTTCGGCTCCCCGCCCGGCTACGTGGGCTACGAGGAGGGCGGCCAGCTCACCGAGAAGGTGCGCCGCAAGCCGTTCTCCGTGGTCCTCTTCGACGAGGTCGAGAAGGCCCACCCGGACATCTTCAACTCGCTGCTGCAGATCCTGGAGGACGGTCGCCTGACCGACTCCCAGGGCCGGGTCGTGGACTTCAAGAACACGGTCATCATCATGACCACCAACCTCGGCACCCGGGACATCTCCAAGGGCTTCAACCTCGGCTTCGCCGGCCAGGGTGACGTCAAGACCGGCTACGAGCGCATGAAGGCCAAGGTCAACGACGAGCTGAAGCAGCACTTCCGCCCGGAGTTCCTCAACCGTGTCGACGACACGGTCGTCTTCCACCAGCTCACGCCCGAGGACATCATCCAGATCGTCGACCTGATGATCCGCATGGTCGACGAGCGGCTGAAGGACCGGGACATGGGCATCGAGCTGTCCACGGAGGCCAAGGAACTGCTCGCCAAGAAGGGCTACGACCCCGTGATGGGCGCCCGGCCGCTGCGCCGGACGATCCAGCGCGAGATCGAGGACCTGCTGTCGGAGAAGATCCTCTTCGGCGACCTGCGTCCCGGCCAGATCGTGGTCGTCGAGACGGAGGACGGCGAGGACGGCGAGAAGGGCTTCACCTTCCGCGGCGAGGAGAAGTCGACGCTCCCCGACGCGCCTCCCGCGGAGGCTGCGGCCGGTGGCTCGACGCCGAACCTCTCGAAGGAGTAATCCCCCTCCGACCGCTCACCGACCCCCGGGGCCCGGCATCACTGATCACTGATGCCGGGCCCCACCCCTTTCCCGCAGCGCGGCGGGCGGTGGTCGGCGGTTCACGGGCCGGGCGCGCGGAACGCGGTCCTGCCCCGCGTGCCGTCACCACCCCGCCCGAAGGCGTTCAGGAGATGATCCGGATGCCCTCCGGGACGCCTCCGACCCGCGGCAGGCGGGGGTTGACGCGGAGGGTGGTGAGCGAGGGGAAGTCCGCCAGCCACTCCATCGACACGCCGAGGTCGTAGGTGAGCCAGAGGTGGCGCAGCGGTCCGCGGTCGAGGCCCGCGAGCAGTTCGTCGGGGGTGAAGTGGCCCGCGACCTGCACGCACTCCCGGCCGCCCAGGCGGCGCAGGACCGCCAGTTCGACCCGGTCGGTGACCGGGTAGTACAGGCCCTGGGGGTCGAGGTGCGCCACGACGTCCTCGGCGTACCGCTCGGTGTCGAAGTTCCGCCAGCCGCGCATCAGTTCGGCGCGCAGGGTCAGCGGCAGCGACGGGCGCCGCCGCAGCCGGGAGAGGTAGTGGACGGCCGCGTCGTCGGCGATGCGGGTGACGGTCACCGCGATCCGGTACGCCTCGTCGTCGGCGACGGTCTCCGGGTCGGGCAGCATCTCCAGCACGATCGGGCCCACCCAGCCCAGGCCGCGGGCGGCGGCGACGCTGGTCGGGCGCACCATGTGCCGGGTCTCGCGCCGGATGCGGGCGTGGGTCACGGGGTCGAGTTCGGTGACGTGTTCCAGGCAGGCGGCGGCGAGCAGGCGGCGCCGGTTGCGCTGCATGCCGACCTTGCCGGGCGCCATCAGCCCGGCCAGCAGTTCGCCGCACTCGCCGGGCCGGGCGTGCGCGACGGCCATCCGGATGACCTCCTCCCACTGCGGCTCGTGCGCGTGCTCCAGCAGCAGCGCGAGGTCCCCGCGTTCGACGGCCTCCTTGGCGGCGAGGTAGTCCTGCACGGTCCGGTGCACGAACTCCACCGCGCCGTCGGTCTGTTCCCGCAGCAGGCCGGTGCGCTCCAGCAGGTGGCCGAAGATCTGCGCGGGCGTGCCCTGCCCGGCCGCGGCGGGGATGGCGGGCAGGCAGCGGGCGATCTCCTCGACGGCCGCGGCCTCGCCGAGCACCGCACGGTCCTCCAGCAGCATCCGGAACGCCAGCTTGCGCAGCAGCCGTTCGCGTGCGGCGCGCTGGAGGTGGACCTCGTCGGCGTGGAGCACCCGCCGCTCCGGGTCGCGGCGCTGGAGCAGCATCTCCATGGCGGCCTCGTACAGTTCGCGGCGCCCCTTGGGCAGCGAGCCGGAGCGGTCCCGGTTCAGCGCGCAGATCAGCCCGCACATCAGGGGGTTGGTGGCCAGGCCGCGCAGTTCGCGGTAGAGCGGAATGGTCTGGAGCAGCCGGTCGCGGTACTCGTCGAGGTGCGCGTGGTCGTCGCCGGTGTCCGTACGGGCGGCGGTGTGCCAGGCGGTGATGAACGCGGCGACCTGGTCGCGGTTCATCGGGGCGAGCGTCAGCTCGTCGAAGCCCTCGTCCGCCAGCCACTCGGCGTCCACGGCCGGCGGCCGCGCGGTGACGAGGCAGCAGGTGCCGCTGTAGATGCGCATCATGCGGCGCAGCGCGTCCCGCACCGCCGGGCGCTGGTCCTCGGGCGCCTCGTCGATGCCGTCGACGAGCAGCAGCGCACGTTCGTCGGCGAGCAGCCGCGCCATCCAGCCGTCGGGTGCCTCGTCGGCCAGCGGGTGGCCGACGGCGTCGAGGAAGTCGTCCGGCGCGGGGAAGCCCTGGCGCGCGAAGCGCCGCACCGGCAGTACGACCGGTACCCGGCCGTGCAGGGCGGCGAGCTCTTCCGGCAGCCGCCCGCGGGCGGTGGCCACCGCGAGCCACTGCACGAGGGTCGTCTTGCCGGAGCCGGCGACGCCGCGCAGCAGCACGCGTTCCTGGCCGGCGAGCGCGCGGTCCGCGGGCATCACGGGGTCGGCGCCCCCGGCCGCGCCGCCCCCCTCCGGCGGGGCCGGGGCGTCGTCCCGGCCCCTGCCCCCGGGCAGGCCGAACTCCGCGCCGAGGCTGAGGTAGGTGGTCTCGAGCGGCCAGCTGTCCGGGGTGTTGGGGTTGGGCAGGTCGATGCCGTAGATGGTGACCCGGTTGTACTCCTCGACGACGCTGCGCAGGTAGCGCTCCTCGAACGCGGAGTCCTCGGGCGACGGCTGCCGTCGTCGTTCCCGCAGCGCCGACACGTCTCCCAGGTCCACGAGCTGGCGGATGCGGTGGCTCCTCTCGGGCAGCCGGTCGGCGATGTACGGCGAGCGCTGGACGAACAGGTGCAGGGCGTGCAGACAGACCGCGACCAGCAGGCTGTCGTGGAACCAGGCCGACTCCTCGGTCAGCTTCCGGTCGGCGCCGGGCACGTGGGCGCGCAGCAGCCGCGCCCAGTCCTGCGGCCCCAGCCGCACGGCCTGCACGTCGGTGGTGTCCAGCTCCCCCATCACGGCCAGCGTGCGTGCCAGCACGGCGGCGACCGCGGTGTCCTCCCGCAGCGGGAGGCTGCGGCCGTCCAGCCCGTGCCGGACGAACTCCCGTGCCAGGCGCTCCAGGTCGCCGTAGGTGGTGGTGGGGCGGAGGCCGCGGAAGGAGACGGTCCCGGCGATCAGCTCCTCGCCCTCGGGCGGCCGCTGCGGCGGCACGAACAGCTCCCGCACCAGCGGCGCGGCGACACCGGAGGCGAGACGTACGGCGGGTTCCATGGGGCTCCCCCGGGGCCATGTGGCCGCTGTGCGACGGCCGTTGACGGGTCGTCGTCTCAGCCTAGGGCCTGTCCGGCGGACAGGTCCCGGTCTTCCGGCCCGACCTGTCGACCCGTCAGCCGGCCGTTGTGCGCGCACCCGGCGGGCGGTGTCCGATACTCAGTCTCGCCCGAAGACACGACACGCGAGACGGGGGAGCCGTGACCGACACACGCAGGGGGCCGTCGCCGACGGCGGGGGAGCGGGAGATGCTGCGCGACTCCCTCGACTACCACCGGGCGACGCTCGCCATGAAGTGCGGGGGCCTGACGGACGAGCAGCTGCGGCGCCGGTCGATGCCGCCGTCCACCCTTTCGCTGCTCGCCCTGGTGCGCCACATGGCGGAGGTGGAACGGGCCTGGTTCCGCCGCACCCTCGCCGGGGAGGACGTCGGCTGGGTGTGGTCGGACGAGCGCGACTACCAGGAGGCGTTCCGCGTCGGCGACGCCACCCGGGCGGAGGCGTTCGACGCCTGGCAGGCGGAGGTGGAGCGCAGCCGGCGCATCGAACGGGACGCCCCTTCGCTGGAGGTGACCGGCTACAACCCGACGTGGGAGTCGGACGTCTCGCTGCGCAGGGTGATGCTGCACCTCGTCCAGGAGTACGCCCGCCACAACGGCCACGCCGACCTGCTGCGCGAAGGCGTCGACGGCCTCACCGGCGCCTGATCCCACGCCGGACGCGGACGGCACGGGGCGGGTCGGCGGGATCAGTCGCCGACCTCTCCGGTGGGTCCGGAGCGGCGCCCGCTCAGGGCGTGGAAGAGGATGCCCAGGCCCCACGGGCCGATGACCCACATCGGCCAGAAGTTCAGCAGCTGCTGGGCGGCGAGGGAGCTGATGCCCCAGACGCCGGTGACCATGACGCTGACCGCGAGCCAGGTGCGGACGTTCAGCGCCTTGTGGTCCTGTGGCCGGGCGGCGGGGGCCGGTCCAGGGGCAGCGGCCTTCTCCAGGGAGGTCCGCGCGCCGCTCCCCGGGCGCTCGCGCTCCGCGGGCAGGTCCGTCATCAGGACGTCCAGCTCGGCCAGTGTGCGCGCGGCGTAGGCGGAGGAGGTGCGTTCGTCGAATTCGGCGGTGTCCAGCCGGCCGGCGGCGAGGTGGTCGCCCAGCTCGGCCACGACCCGTTCGCGGTCGTCGTCGGACGCGCGGAGGGCACCGCGCTGCGGTGTGCCGGGCGCTCCTGGCCGCTCCGGCAGCCCGTCCGGCCCGTCCGGTGTCTTCGGCGGCATGGTCACCGCCTCCTTCCTCGGCCCACCGTCCACAGTGGAAGATAGTGTGGGCCACCATGCTTCACCGTCCACTGTGGACTGTCAAGGCTGCTCAAGGCTGCTCAGGGACGGCCCCGGCGGCGACAGCGGACGGTCACGGGTCGCCCGGAGGGGAGACGTCATGCCGCACACGCCGAACGCCACCGCGGGCTCGCTGCTGGGGTTCCTGCACGCCGGGCCGATGAGCGGCTGGGACCTCGCCGAGGTCGCCCAGCGGGCCGTCGGCGAGTTCTGGTCGGTCACCCGCAGCCAGGTCTACCGCGAACTGGCCCGCCTCGCCGAGGACGGCCTGGTCGAGGTGGGGGAGCGTGGCCCGCGCGACCGGCGGCCGTACGCGCTGACCGAGGCCGGCCGCCAGGCGTTCCTCGCCTGGCTCGACCGGGAGCCCGAACCGGAGCAGATCCGCTTCCCGCTGCTGCTCACCCTGAGCTTCGGCCGGCACCTGTCCCCCGAACGCCTGGCCGCCTTCGTCGCGGCCAACCGCCGCGTCCACCGGGAACGGCTGGCCCGTCACCTCGCCGAACGGGAGGCCGTCGACGCCGACGTGCGCGCCGGGCGGCGGCACGACCCCTGGGAGCTGGCCACCCTCGACTTCGGCATCCGCTACGAGACGGCCGTGACGGAGTGGTTCGACGCGCTGCCGGAGGCGATCACCGGCCCCGCGGACGCGGCGCGGGCACGGCCGGGCGAGTGACCCGCCGCGGCCGGGCGCCGCTGTCACACCCCCGTGTCACCATCGGAGCATGACCACCCCCGGCCTGGCCCGGCTCCGCGCCCTGCGCAGGGCGAAGGACGCCATGGACCGCGACTGGGCCGACCCCGGACTCGACCTGGACGCGGTGGCCGCACACGCCGGGTACTCCCGCTTCCACTTCGTGCGTGCCTTCAAGTCCGCCTACGGGGAGAGCCCCGGCCAGTACCTCGGCCGCCGCCGCATCGAGCGGGCCGAGGAGCTGCTGCGCACGGCGGATCTCTCGGTCACCGAGATCTGCATGCTTGTCGGCTTCAGCAGCGTCGGCACCTTCTCCGCCCGCTTCAAGCAGCAGACCGGCGTCACGCCCCGCGACTACCGCGCGCAGCACGTACGCAGCGGCGCCGCGCTGATCCCCGGCTGCTACGCGATGCTGTGGACCGGCGGATTCCGGCAGCGCAATTCTGGAGAAGCGCAGTGAGCCGGGCGCTGCCTACCGTGAGAGGCGTTCCGCACCACACGCCTTCGGGAGCACCCTCATGATCAAGAGTCTGGCCCTCACCACCGTCTGGTCCACCGATCAGGAACGCGACAAGAAGTTCTTCGTCGAGGCCCTGGGCTTCGTCGAGCGCACCGACATGGAGATGGGCGACATGCGGTGGATCACCGTCAGCCCGAAGGACCAGCCGGAGGTGCAGCTCACCCTGATGCGCCCGGACGGCTCCGGGCTGGACCCCGAGTCCGGCAAGGCGCTGCTCGCCCTGGTCACCAAGGGCGTGCTCGGCGCGGGCGCCTTCCGTACCGACGACTGCCACGCCACCTACAAGGAGCTCAAGGAGAAGGGCGTCGAGTTCCTCCAGGAGCCGCAGGAACGCCCGTACGGGATCGAGGCCATCTTCCGCGACCCCAGTGGCAACTGGTACTCGTTGACCCAGGAGCGGGAGGAGCTGGACCTGTCCAAGCCGTGGGACTCCGCCTGCTTCGACGCGAATCCCTGACGCCGCCGTGGGGCCGCCGGGCCACACACCACGGGCGGGTGGCCCCTCCCTGGAGGGGCCACCCGCCCGTGGTGCGCTCGTGCGGCGGAGTGCCGCACGAGCGGTCAGGCGTGCGGGAGACGGTAGAGGCCTCCGGCGAGTGGTTCGACGAGACCGTCCGAGACCAGGCCGTCCAGCGCCCGGGCCCGCTGCACCGGCTCGTGCCACACCCGGTCCAGCACGGCCTGCGGCACCGGTGCCGTCGACTCGCGGAGCACCGCCAGCAGCCGACCGCGCACCTGGCGGTCCGTGCCGGCATAGGCCTGGGTGCGGCGCGGCGGGCCCTCGTGCGGGGGCGCACCGGCGAGCTGCCAGGCGCACTGGGCGGCGATCGGGCAGCGGCCGCACTCCGGACTGCGCGCCGTGCACACCAGCGCGCCGAGTTCCATCGTGGCCGCCGCCCATCGCGCCGCGGTCGCCTCGTCCTCCGGGACGAGGGCCCGCGCCAGCTTCCGTTCGGCGGCCGTGGTCGCGTTCGGCGGGTACTGCCGTCCGGCCACCGCTCGCGCGAACACCCGGCGCACGTTGGTGTCCAGTACGGCGTGCCGCTGTCCGTAGGCGAACGAGGCCACCGCCGCAGCGGTGTACTCGCCGACGCCGGGCAGCGCCAGCAGTTGCGCGTGCTTCTTCGGCACGTCGCCGCCGTGCCGTTCCGCTATGGCGGCGGCGGCCCCGTGCAGCCGCAGCGCGCGTCGCGGGTAGCCGAGCCGGCCCCAGGCGCGTACGGCCTCACCGGGCGCCTCGGCGGCCAGGTCGGCGGGGCGCGGCCAGCGTTCGAGCCACTGCTCGTACACCGGCAGCACCCGGTTGACGGGGGTCTGCTGCAGCATGAACTCGCTCACCATCACGCCCCAGGCGCCCGCCTCGGGGCGGCGCCAGGGAAGGTCGCGGGCATGCGCATCGAACCAGTCGACGACTGGCGCGTGGAGGTCTGTCCGGTCGTGGTCCGGGGAGGCGTTCGCGGCGGTTTCCGTGGTCGCAGTCATGGCAAAGCGATCCTGACACGACGGCACGCCGCGCAGAAACGGCCACGCGGCCGGGTCCCCCGGGTGCGCGCACGATTAGCGCGGGTGGACCTGAGGCCGCGGCGGCGCCGACGTTTGTCACACCTCGGGGTGTTCGTCGTGTCTCTCATCGGAAAAGTCGCCTACTCCGGCGGCGGGTGGGGGCCTTGGGGCGCCTGATGTCTCGTAAGGTTTCCGCGTGGGATCACTGCGCAATCCGATCGGACCGCTCCCCTCCTCCATCTACTGGCGGCGGAGGGCCGTCGCGCTGGCCCTCCTGGCGCTGGTCGTGCTTCTCGTCGTGTGGGCGATCAGCCTCGGCGGGGGCAAGGGCGACCAGGGACAGGACGCCGCCGGCGGCAGCGACGGCAGCCGGGGCCCCACGGACCCCATCACGCCCGGGCCCACCGACTCGATGCCGTCCGTCACCGAACGTCCCGGCGGACGGGACGAGGTGGACGGCGGCGCCGGCTCGGGAGGCGACGACGGGTCCGGCTCCGGCGGAGCCGAAGGCGCCGGCGGGTCGGGCGGCTCCGAGGGCGGTTCCGGCGCGGGCGGCGGCTCCGGTTCCGGGAGCGGTGGCGGCGGCGCCCTGGCCGGGTCCAGCGGCGGTCTCACCGGCGGCGACGGCATCCCGGCGGGCCCGGGCCTGGCCGACTGCTCCCCCGGCGACGTGAGCGTGGCCCTGAAGAGCGTGGAGAACGAGTACGAGCCGGGCGACACCCCCAAGCTGAAGCTCACCCTGGCGAACGACTCCGGCGAGGCCTGCCGCGTCGACCTCGGCCGGACCGCGACGGTCCTCACCGTCACCGACTCCGACGGCGACCGCGTCTGGTCCTCCGACGACTGCCCGCCCAGCCGCGGTGCCGCCTGGATCGAGGTCCCCGCGAAGGGGGACAGCGTCCACACCCTGGAATGGGGCCGCGAGCGCAGCAAGCCCGAGTGCGCCACCCCGGAGAGCAGCAAGATCCCGGCAGGCAGCTACCTCGTCGAGATCGAGGTCGCGGGCCTGTCCACCGAACAGACCTCCTTCGTCCTGGCCAAGGACTGACCCTCGACGGGACCCCCGATGCGTGAGCGCATCCCGGGTGGGCGGCGTCGGAGTGCCCCGCCGCGGGCGTCGGGCGACGGCGGCGCCGCGGCCCGCTGCCGACGAGGCGCGCCTTCCGGCGGTCGGTGAACGCCTCGAGGGCCGACGGTGCCCCGACCCGCTCCGGGCCTCGAGGGCGTGCCGTGGACCATGACCGCCGCCGAGGGCGGTGGTGACGGGTACCGCCGGGACTCCGCCACTCGGCGGACCGCTTCCCCGCGAACGCCCCAGGACGGCAGGGCGCCCGGTCCGGTGCGCCGCCGCACTCCTGAGCGTTCGGCGCTGCGGCCGGGCGCGCCCTCGTGCCCCGAAAGCCCCCGGCAGGCCCGTGGAGACCCGGTTGCGGCGGCGGCATCCCTACGCGTCGGCTCCGCGCTGCCGCGGGCCAGTGCTGTGGCCGGGAGGGTCTGCCGGGAGGCTCGCGGCGTCCGGTGCAGGGGTCTCCTTAGGTCCGCCAGGACCGTGGGGACGCATCGCAAGGCGGGGGATCGCAGCTCGTACCCGTCCGTACTCGCGCGAGGCGACAACGGTGGGGGCAACCCCGTGCCCGAAGGGCCACGGGGGAGGTGCCGTGCCTGGCGTCGCGAGCCGGTGAACCTTCCCGGTCACAGCACTAGACGTACCGCTCCAGGATGGAGGACTCGGCGAGTCGCGACAGGCCCTCGCGGACGGAGCGGGCGCGGGCCTCCCCGACGCCCTCGACGGTCTGGAGGTCGTCGACGCTCGCGGCCAGCAGCTTCTGCAGCCCGCCGAAGTGGTCCACGAGACGGTCGATGACCGCGCCGGGCAGCCGCGGCACCTTCGCGAGCAGGCGGAAGCCGCGCGGCGAGACCGACGAGTCGAGCGTCTCCGGCGACCCGGAGTACCCCAGGGCCCGGGCCACCGTGGGCAGCTCCAGCAGTTCGGTGTGAGTGAGGCGGTCCAGTTCGCCGAGCGCCTCGGGGACCGTGCGGGAACGGCGGCCGGACGTGCCGGGCTGCGGGACGTAGTCCCGCGCGACCAGCTCCCGCTCCGGCTCGACGCCGGCGATCAGCTCGTCCAGCTGGAGGGACAGAAGCCGCCCGTCGGTGCCCAGCTCCACGACGTACTCGGCGATCTCCGTGGCGATGCGGCGCACCATCTCCAGCCGCTGCGCGACCGCGGAGACGTCCCGGACGGTCACCAGGTCCTCGATCTCCAGCGCGGACAGCGTGCCGGCGACCTCGTCGAGCCGGAGCTTGTACCGCTCCAGCGTCGCCAGCGCCTGGTTGGCGCGGGACAGGATCGCGGCGGAGTCCTCCAGCACGCGTCGCTGCCCGCCCACGTACAGGGCGATCAGCCGCATCGACTGGCTGACCGAGACCACCGGGCAGCCGGTCTGGATGGAGATCCGCTGGGCGGTGCGGTGCCGGGTGCCCGTCTCCTCGGTCGGGATGGACGCGTCGGGCACCAGCTGTACCCCGGCGCGCACGATCTTGGTGATGTCGCGGTCCAGGATCAGCGCGCCGTCCAGCTTGCACAGCTCGCGCAGCCGGGTCGCGGTGAAGTCGACGTCGAGCACGAAGCCGCCGCTGCACAGCGACTCCACGGTCCTGTCCATGCCGAGGACGATGAGTCCGCCGGTGTTGCCCCGCAGGACCCGCTCGAGTCCGTCGCGGAGGGCCGTTCCGGGCGCGACCGCACTCAGCGAGGCGCGCATCAGGCTGTCGGCGCGGGAGCCGCCGAGGGTCCCACCGGACCTTCCCGGAGCCGTTGCCCGGTCGTTGGCTGCCACTGGACTCCTTCGGTCGTGCGGGTGCCTGTCGGCATCACGTCGTCACGTTCGGCTCCGGCACACCCCCCAGGGTGCGCCCCGCGCCTCCACAGGCACTCCCGGGCGATTGTCGTACACACGTGCCGTACGCGAATGTCGCCGACGGGCGAGACCGGGGCAAAGTCTACCGGCGGGCCTCCTCCTCTTGGGGCTCTTGGTCCGCGGCGGGGCCCCGGCCGCGCTGCGGGCGCGCCGGGAGCACGCGCAACGCGTCCCCGATGTCGGCCACCTCCCGCACCCGCATGCCGGACGGTACGCGGCCCGGATCACCCGGCACCAGCGCGTGCGTGAAGCCGAGCCGGGCGGCCTCCGCGAGCCGCCGCTGCACGCCCGTCACCCGCCGCACCTCGCCCGCCAGACCGACCTCGCCGATCGCCACCAGGTTCTTCGGAAGCGGTGTGTCGCTCGCCGCACTGGCCAGGGCCAGCGCCACGGCGAGGTCCGCGGCCGGCTCGGACAGCTTCACGCCGCCGACGGTCGCGCTGTAGATGTCCCGCTTGCCCAGCGCGCTGATCCGGCCGCGCTGCTCCAGCACCGCCAGCATCATCGACACCCGCGACGTCTCCAGTCCGGACGTCGTACGCCGAGGCGAGGGGATCTGGCTGTCCACGGTCAGCGCCTGCACCTCGGCGACCAGGGGCCGCCGCCCCTCCAGCGTCACCGTCAGGCAGGTGCCCGGCACCGGGTCGTCGCGGCGGGTCAGGAACAGCCCGGACGGGTCGGCGAGGCCGGTGATGCCCTCGTCGTGCAGCTCGAAGCAGCCCACCTCGTCCGTCGCGCCGTACCGGTTCTTCACGCCGCGCACCAGACGCAGGCGGGCGTGCCGGTCACCCTCGAAGTGCAGCACGACGTCCACCAGGTGCTCCAGCAGGCGCGGACCGGCGATCGCGCCGTCCTTGGTGACGTGGCCCACCAGCAGCGTGGACATCCCGCGTTCCTTCGAGGCGCGGATCAGGGCGCCGGCGACCTCCCGCACCTGCGCCACGCCGCCCGGCGCGCCGTCGATCTCCGGGGAGGCCACGGTCTGCACCGAGTCCAGGATCAGGAGCGACGGCTTCACCTCGTCCAAGTGGCCGAGCACGGCGGAGAGGTCGGTCTCCGCCGCCAGGTAGAGGTGGTCGCTGAGCGCGCCGATCCGGTCGGCGCGCAGCCGCACCTGGCCGGCGGACTCCTCGCCCGTCACGTACAGCGTGGGCCGCTGCTCGCTCGCCGCCTTGGCCGCCACGTCCAGCAGCAGCGTGGACTTGCCGACGCCCGGCTCACCGGCCAGCAGCACCACGGCCCCCGGCACCAGCCCGCCGCCCAGCACCCGGTCCAGCTCCGGGACGCCGGTGCCGCGGGCGGTGGCCTGCCGGCCGTCCACCTGACCGATCGGCAGCGCCGGCGACACCACGCGGCTGGCCGCCGTGGTCCGTACGGCGGGGGTGCCGCCGGTCTCCTCGACCGTGCCCCACGCGTGGCACTCCGGGCAGCGGCCGAGCCACTTGGCGGTGGTCCAGCCGCACTCGGTGCAGCGGTACGAAGGGCGGTCCCTGGCGGACGACTTGCGAGCAGCCATGACCGCCACGTTAGCGGCGCGCGCCGACACTCCGCCCCCACGAGCCCCCGGGCTGTGGACAGACGTCACCCTGGAGCCGCGACATGTCCCCCATCGAGGGAGATCGTCACTCGGAAGAAGTAAAGCTGCTCAAGTTGGTCCGACGACACGCCGCTGTCGTCCTACCGTCCTCGAATGAGCACCAGGCGCGAGCACTCCACGCACACCACCGGCGCACACCGAGCGCACTCGGTGCGGCGGCCGACGCCCGCACCCCGCTCGGACCGCTACGAATCCTGTCTCGACGGGCTGTTCACCTACTGCCTCTCCGTCATGTGCGAGCACGACGCGGCCACCGCCGCGCTCGGCGAGGCCCTCGCTCTCGCCGACCGGCAGCACGAACGCGACCGCGCGCCCGCAGACCGCGGACTCCACCGACCCTGGCTCTACGCGCTCACCCGCTGGGCCTGCCTGCGCCGCCTCGCGCAACAGAGCCCAGGCGACCGCGGCCCGGCCACCTCGCCGCAGCTCTCCGGCGCCGCCGCGACCCAGCGCCGCAGGGAACTCGCCGCCCTCGCCTGGCCGGAGGCCGCCGGCACCACCCCCGAACAGCGCGAGGCGCTGGAACTCTCCGTGCGGCACGGGCTGCCCACCCGTGAGGTGGCGGCCGTGCTGTCGCTGAGCACCGAGGCCGCCGGCGACCTGCTCACCAGCGCGGCCTGCGAGGTGGAGCGGACCCGCGCCGCGCTCGCCGTCGTCGAGTCCGGCGGGTGCCCGCTGGTCGGCCGGCTCGCCGGCGACGACCGCCTCCTGATGGGCTCCGCGCTCCGCCGCGAACTCGTCCGGCACGTCGACGACTGCGCCGAGTGCCGCCGCGCCGCGGAGCGCGCCATGGCCGGCATCGGCTGGCCGGGCACCGCCCCCACCGGCCCCACGTCGCTCGCCGTGCTGGAGGCGCCGCGGCACTCCGTGCAGGCCGCGCTCCGTGCCGCCCGCCGCGCCCGCTGCCAGCACAGTCCCCGCTTCGGCAGGAACGGTTTCCCTGCCGAGGTCAGGGACCGCGCCGCCCGCATCGAACGCCTCCGCAGCCGCGCCGTCACCACCACCGTCGTCGCCACCGTGGTGGCCGCCCCGGTGCTGGCCCTCTGGGCGGCGTACCGGGGCGCGCCGCTCACCGGCGAAGGGCGCAGCACCGCGCCCGTCTCCGCCACCGAACAGGACGACGCCGCGCAGAACGGCGGCGACTCCGCCTACCGGCACGTGGGCCGCGCCGAGCCCGGCCCGGGCAAGCACCGCAAGGGCGACCCCGACTCGCGCGTCTCCGTCCGCGTCGAGGGCGGCGACGGGTCCGGTCCGGGCGGCCCCACCACGGGTGCCCGGCGCCTCACCGTCCAGGCCCAGCCCGCCGGCGACGGCACGCTGATCACGCTCACCGCCACCGGCGACAGCGCCGTCCACTGGACGGCCGGCACGTCCGCCGACTGGCTCGTGCTGAGCCGTTCCTCCGGGGTGCTCCGGCCCGGCCAGTCCGTGTCCTTCTCCGCCTACGTCGTGGAGGCGCGGGAGCCCGCGGGCGCCTGGTCGGCGCGCATCGGCATCGGGCCGGTGGGCGCCGTCGTCACCATCGAGGGCCACGGCGCGGGCAGTCCGCAGCCCCCCGGGGGCGGGCCGCAGGACCCCGGGGGCGGCACCCAGGAGCCGACGCCCTCGCCGGACCCGGAGCCCGACCCCGAGCCCGATCCGGACCCGACGCCGTCGCAGGAGCCCACGCCGTCCGAGGAGCCGACGCCCTCACCGGAGCCGGACCCCGACCCGACCCCCACGGTCTCCGAGCCCACTCCCAGCACCAGCTGAGGCTCGTGCCGCGGCCGGGCGGGGTCACACCGGGTCGGCGGGATGCGGGGCGACGAGCGGGAGCTGCGAGGCGATCCGCGCCTCGCAGTACCCGACGAGCACCTCGTACCCGGCCTCACCCATCAGCTCGATCAGCTCCGGCCGGTACGACTCGTACACGGGCTTGCCCGCCCCGTGCGCCGACGGCGCGGCGGTGCACCACCAGTGCAGGTCGTGGCCGCCCGGCCCCCAGCCGCGGCGGTCGTACTCGCCGATCGACACCTGGAGGACCTGCTCGCCGTCCGGCAGCTCGACCCACTCGTACGTGCGGCGGATCGGCAGCTGCCAGCACACGTCCGGCTTGGTCTCCAGCGGCTCGCGGTCCTCGCGCAGCGCGAGAGTGTGCAGCGCGCAGCCCGAGCCGCCGGCGAACCCCGGCCGGTTGTGGAAGATGCACGCGCCCTTCCAGCGGCGGGTCTGCCGCTCGCCGTCCTCGTTCTCCTCGGCCCAGCCGGAGGCCGTGCCCACGTCGTGGAACTGCCAGGTCTCCGGCGTCAGCCGGGCCACGTGTGCGGAGACGCGGCGCTCGTCGTCCTCGTCGGTGAAGTGGGCGCCCAGCGTGCAGCAGCCGTCCGAGGCGCGGCCGGGGCTGATCCCCTGGCAGCCCTGCCCGAACACGCACTGCCACCGGGAGGTCAGCCACGTGAGGTCGCAGCGGAAGACCTGCTCCTCGTCCGCCGGGTCCGGGAACTCCACCCAGGCCCTGGCGAAGTCCAGCCCGACCTCTTCGTCCCGGGCCGCCACGGGCGCCGGGGCCGGACCGCCCACAGGGGTCGCCTCGCCCGCCGGGGTCGCCGTGCCGTCGCCCCGCTTGTTCCGCTTCGCCGGTTTCGTCTTTCCCACACGGGACAGGGTAAGCGCCGCGCGACCGGGTGACGCTAGCGTGCGGTACATGAGACTCGGTGTCCTGGACGTGGGATCGAACACGGTGCATCTGCTGGTGGTGGACGCGCACCCCGGCGCGCGCCCCCTTCCGGCGTACTCCCACAAGGCGGAGCTGAAACTTGCGGAACTGCTGGACGCCGACGGCGCCATCGGCGAGGAGGGTGTGGAACGGCTGACGCTCACGGTCCGGGAGGCCATGCAGGTCGCCGAGGACAAGGGCGTCGAGGCCGTCGTGCCGTTCGCCACCTCCGCCGTGCGCGAGGCCGCCAACGCGGAGGCCGTCCTCGCGCGTGTCGCGGCCGAGACGGGCGTGGAACTGGAGGTCGTCTCCGGCGAGGACGAGGCCCGGCTGACCTTCCTCGCCGTACGCCGGTGGTTCGGCTGGTCCTCCGGGCGCCTGCTGGTGTTCGACATCGGGGGCGGCTCCCTGGAGATCGCCTACGGCCTGGACGAGGAGCCGGACGCGGCGGTGTCGCTGCCGCTGGGCGCGGGACGGCTCACGGCCGGCCGGCTGCCCGGCGATCCGCCCGCGGCGGACGACGTGCGTGCGCTGCGCCGTCATGTGCGGGCGGAGATCGCCCGCATCGTCGGGGAGTTCACCCGGTTCGGAGAGCCCGACCACGTGGTCGCCACGTCCAAGACGTTCAAGCAGCTCGCCCGCCTGGCCGGCGCGGCCCGTTCCGCGGAGGGTCTGTACGTGCAGCGCGAACTCGCGCGGACCTCTCTGGAGGAGTGGGTGCCGAAGCTCGCCGAGATGCCGGCGGAGGAACGCGCGAACCTCCCCGGCGTGTCCGAGGGCCGGGCGCGGCAGCTGCTCGCGGGCGCGCTGGTCGCCGAAGGGGCGATGGACCTCTTCGGCATCGACACGCTGGAGATCTGCCCCTGGGCCCTCCGCGAGGGCATGATCCTCCGCCGTCTCGACCACCTCCGCCCCTGACGGCCCCTCGGCGGCGCCTGGGCGGCGAGCCCGGTCCCGAGGTGCACGGGGGCCGGGACCCGCCCCGGAGCCGCACGCGCCCGGCGTGAGCCGTCTCACGCGAGCGCCCCGGCCCCCTGCAGAACCCCTGGCCGGGGCGCTCCGCGCCCCGCGCTCGTCACCCGCCGCACGCACCCGCACGGCTACCCGGCCGTAGGCTGTCCCCCGTGGCAGCAGCATCCGCGTGGGAGACGGGCCCCGGCACGCGCCGGGGCGTCGCGTCGGTTCCCGGTCCCCGCCCGGGGCCCCAGGTGGCCCTGTCGACCGCCTCCGTCTACCCGGAGTCGACCGCGGCCGCCTTCGAGATCGCCGGTCGCCTCGGCTACGACGGCGTCGAGGTCATGGTGTGGACGGACCCGGTGAGCCAGGACGTCGAGGCGCTGCGACGCCTCTCCGACCTGCACGGTGTGCCCGTACTCGCCGTCCACGCCCCGTGCCTGCTGATCACCCAGCGCGTCTGGTCCAAGGACCCGTGGACGAAGCTCCGGCGCGCCCGTTCCGCCGCCGAGCGGCTGGGCGCGTCGACGGTGGTCGTGCACCCGCCGTTCCGCTGGCAGCGTGCGTACGCCCGCGAGTTCGTGCAGGGCGTGTGGCGGATGGCGGACGAGACCGACGTGCGGTTCGCCGTGGAGAACATGTTCCCGTGGCGGTACCGGGACCGGGAGATGCTGGCCTACGCGCCCGACTGGGACCCGACGCGGGACGACTACCGCCACTTCACGATCGACCTGTCCCACACCGCCACGTCCCGCACGGACACGCTGGCGATGCTGGAGCGGATGGGCGACCGGCTCGGCCACGTCCACCTCGCGGACGGGAGCGGCTCGGCGAAGGACGAGCACCTGGTGCCGGGGCGCGGCTCGCAGCCCTGCGCCGAGGTGCTGACGCACCTGGCGCACAGCGGCTTCGACGGCCACGTCGTGGTCGAGGTCAACACGCGGCGGGCGATGTCCGCCGCCGAACGCGAAGCCGATCTGGCCGAGGCCCTCGCCTACACCCGCCGCCACCTGGCGGCCGCCGTGGCACCGCCGTCCTCCTCGCCCGAGCCCTCCCGGGCGAGGCGTTCGTGAACCGCGCGGACGGCACTCCCGACCCCGGTACTCCCGACCCCGAACCCCGCTCCGGCCGTCGCCGGGGCCGCCCGGCGGGCTCCAGCCGCGCCGCCGGGGAGCCGTCCGCGCGCGAGCGGATCGTCAGCTCGGCCCGCGCCGAGTTCGCCGCCCGGGGCTTCGACAAGGCGTCGATCCGCGGTATCGCCCGCGGTGCGCGGGTCGACCCGGCCCTGGTGCACCACTATTTCGGCACCAAGGAGCAGGTCTTCGAAGCGGCGGTGGAGAAGGCGTTCGCGCCCGCCTTGGGGGCCCCGGACGAGGTCGCCGCGGCCGAGCGCGGCCAGGCGGGGGAGCGGATGACCCGCTTCGTCTTCGGCTTGTGGGAGAGCCCGGCGACCCGCGAGCCGCTGCTGGCGATCGTGCGCAGCGCGGTGAACAACGAGACGGCGGCGCGGATCTTCCGCGGCCTGGTGGCCCGTAACCTGGTGTCCCGGATGGCGCAGTCGGTGCCGGGTCCGGATCCGCAGCACCGCGTCGAGCTCGCGGTGGCGCAGCTGGTCGGCACGGCGGTGCTGCGCTACGTGATCAAGATCGAGCCGCTCGCCTCCGCGCCCGTCGAGGACCTGATCGCGCAGCTCGCGCCCGTGGTGCAGCACCACCTCACCGGCGAAGGGGTCCCGGGCGCCCCGCCCGCCGGCTCCGCGGCCTGAGCGGGCCGGGTCGGCTCCCCGAGGCCGCGGTGTCTCATCATCCGGGCGCCACGTCCGCATCCTGGTCCGCGCGGCGTACGCTCGGACGTACCCTCGAAGCCCGGCCCCGCGCGACCGCGTCGCGGGCCGTGACGACGCACACCAGGGAGTGAGCCTGATGCCCGAGCTGAGGTCCCGCACCGTCACCCACGGCCGCAACATGGCGGGCGCCCGCGCCCTCCTCCGCGCCGCGGGCGTGGAGCGAGAGGACTTCGGCAAGCCCATCGTGGCGGTGTCGAACAGCTTCACCGAGTTCGTGCCCGGTCACACCCACCTCCAGCCGGTCGGCCGGATCGTGTCCGACGCGGTCAAGGCCGCCGGCGGCGTGCCGCGCGAGTTCAACACCATCGCCGTGGACGACGGCATCGCCATGGGCCACGGCGGGATGCTCTACTCGCTCCCCTCCCGCGACCTGATCGCCGACTCCGTGGAGTACATGACGGAGGCGCACTGCGCGGACGCGCTCATCTGCATCTCCAACTGCGACAAGATCACCCCGGGCATGCTGATGGCCGCGATGCGGCTCAACATCCCGACGGTCTTCGTCTCCGGCGGCCCGATGGAGTCCGGCACCGCCACGCTGGTCGACGGCACGGTCCGCAAGCTGGACCTGATCTCCGCGATCTCCGACTCGGCGAACGAGGCGGTCTCCGACGCCGACATGGCGCTCATCGAGGAGAACGCCTGCCCGACCTGCGGCTCCTGCTCGGGCATGTTCACGGCCAACTCGATGAACTGCCTGACCGAGGCCATCGGCCTCTCCCTGCCCGGCAACGGCTCCACCCTGGCCACGCACACCGCCCGCAAGGAGCTGTACGAGGCCGCCGGCCGCACGGTCGTCGAGATCACCAAGCGCTTCTACGAGCAGGACGACGACACCGTCCTGCCGCGCAGCGTCGGTTCCCGCGCCGCCTTCGAGAACGCCATGGCCCTGGACATCGCCATGGGCGGCTCGACCAACACGATCCTGCATCTGCTGGCCGCCGCGCAGGAGGCCGGACTCGACTTCTCCATGCCGGACATCGACGCCCTCTCGCGCCGCATGCCCTGCCTGTCGAAGGTGGCGCCCAACGGCGCGTACTACATGGAGGACGTGCACCGCGCCGGCGGCATCCCCGCGATCCTCGGCGAGCTGTACCGCGCCGGTCTGCTCAACGAGGACGTGCACACCGTGCACAGCCCGTCGCTCGCCGACTGGCTCAAGCAGTGGGACATCCGCGGCGGGTCCCCCTCCGCGGAGGCCGTCGAGCTGTTCCACGCGGCTCCCGGCTGCGTGCGGTCCGCGACCGCGTTCTCCCAGTCGAAGCGCTGGGACTCGCTGGACACGGACGCCGCAGGCGGCTGCATCCGCGACGCCGAGCACGCCTATTCCACCGAGGGCGGCCTCGCCGTCCTGCACGGCAACCTCGCCGCCGACGGCTGCGTCGTGAAGACCGCGGGCGTGGACGAGTCGGTGTGGACGTTCGAGGGCCCGGCCGTCGTCTGCGAGTCGCAGGAGGAGGCGGTCGAGAAGATCCTCGCCAAGCAGGTCGCGGAGGGCGACGTGGTCGTCATCCGCTACGAGGGCCCCAAGGGCGGGCCCGGCATGCAGGAGATGCTCTACCCCACCTCCTTCCTCAAGGGCCGCGGCCTCGGCGCCAAGTGCGCGTTGATCACCGACGGACGCTTCTCCGGCGGCACCTCGGGCCTGTCCATCGGGCACGTCTCGCCGGAGGCGGCCTCCGGCGGCGTCATCGCGCTGGTCGAGGACGGCGACCGCGTCCGCATCGACATCCCCGGCCGCACCCTCGAACTCGACGTCCCCGAGAAGGAACTCGCCGCCCGCCGCGAGGCGCTGGCCGGCCGGTACGCCCCCAAGGCCCGCGAGCGCAAGGTGTCCACCGCCCTGCGCGCGTATGCCGCCATGGCCACCAGCGCCGACAAGGGCGCCGTCCGCGACGTGTCCCTGCTCGGAGACTGAGCGGCGCCGCGGCCCTGCGGCCCGCGCCGCGCCCGCTCGGCGGACGGTGGGCCGGGGCCCGCGGGAGCCGGGAGGGGCGCCGTCCGGACCGGCGGCATAATCGACACCATGAGCGACACCCCGCGCCCCGACGAGGACCCGGACCGGCCGCAGCCCCCGCCGATCCTCTTCTACGGCACCACCTGGGCCGACCACTCCGGCGGCTACACCGTCCGCCGCCTCGCCCTCGGCCTCGGGGCGCTGCTGGTCGCCGCCGTCGGCGCCCTCGTGCTGCGGCTGGCCTACCAGGGCCTGGGCGTCGCCCAGGTCGGCGACTGGGTGCGGGTCTCCACCGTCGTCGCCTTCGCGGTGTGCAGCTCGGTGGCCTTCACCCGCACGCTGTCCCGCTACCGCGCCCGCCCCGAAGGCGTCGACGAGGCCCGCGAACGCTCGATGCGCAGCATCGTGATCGTCGGCTTCCTCGGCGTCCTGCTCGCCTACGCGCTGCGCAGTCTGGTCGAGGCCCCGGGGGAGAAGCTGCTCCGCGCCGACCACGAGCAGGCCGTCAAGCGCTACGAACGCTCCCGCACCGCCCGCACCGGCAATCCGGCGAAACGCCGGCGCAAGCGCTGAACCGAGCGGCACGATGGGCGCCATGACGGCACCTCCGGAACCCTCGGCACGCGCCCTGGCCCGCTCGTTCGACTCCGTCGCCGCTCAGTACGGTTCGGCCCGCCCCGGCTACCCGCCCGCGCTGTTCGACGCCGTCGAGGACCTCGCCGGCCTCCCGCTGCAGGGCGCGGACGTGCTCGACGTCGGGGCCGGGACCGGCATCGCCTCGCGCCTGCCCGCGACCGCGGCGCCCGCGTCACCGCCGTCGAACCCGGACCCGGCATGGCCGCCGAACTGCGCGCCGCCAGTCCCGGCCTGCCCCTCGTACGCGCCGACGGCGACGCCCTGCCGTGCGCCGACGCCTCCTTCGACCTCGTCGCCTTCGCCCAGTCCTGGCACTGGACGGACCCCGGCCGCTCCGTTCCCGAGGCGCTGCGTGTGCTGCGTCCCGGCGGCGCGCTGGCTCTGTGGTGGAACGTGCCCGACCCCGACGTTCCGTGGGCCGCAGAGCAGGAGGAACGGCTGGCCCGAGCACTGCCCGGATACCACGGCATCGGCCTGCGGCACCGGGCCTCCGACATCCTGCACGGCCAGGGCCACCGGCCGCGCAGCGCCGCCGTGCACTGGATGCGCCGGGTGCCGCTGGACGTCCACCTCGCGCACCTCGGAAGCCGTTCCTCCTTCGCGGTCCTCGGCCCGGAGGGCGCCCGGCCGGTGCTGGAGGCCGAGCGTGAGGCCCTGCTCGCGCGCTTCCCGGACGGCGAGGTCCCGGAGGCGTACGTGGTCGACCTGCACGTCGTGATCCGCCCCGGGCGCCCGGCCGCGACCGGACAGGCCTAAGGGCGATCCCTGACCCTTCCCTGGTTTCCGCCGCAGCGCGTGGATCCGTGGCCCCTCCCGTGGAACCGTCGAGATGACGGGCCGGACGTGCCCGCAGGAGACGAGGAGGCGACGTGGGAGACCAGGCGGAGACGGTGTCGGGCGGCTACGAGATCGTCGGCGCGGTCGGCGCGGGCGGACTCTTCCTGCTGCTGATCGTCGTGGTGTGGCAGGTCGCGGCGACCTGGCGGGCCCGCATGCTCGCGGCGCGGGAGGAGCAGTACAAGCAGCTCGCGCACAAGTACGCGCAGCTGCTGGAGGACAACGTCGCACTGCACCGCCGCAGCATGGAGGAACTCACCGAGGCCCGGAAGGCGATCAGCGGCGTCGAACGGTCGATGCGCGTCGTCGAGCGCGCGGACTGACCCCGCCCGAGCCTCGCCCCGGCGCACGCCGCCACCCGCTTGACGCCCGAGCGAGCGCAGGCGCATTATTCAACACATGATGAATAACTCCGGAGCACCCCCGGCCGCGCCACCGCCGGCCGCCGTGCGGGCACGCGACCTGCGCGTCGTCCGCGGCGGACGCGCGGTGCTCGACGGCCTCGCCTTCGACGTCCCCGCCGGCACGGTCACCGGCCTCCTCGGCCCCTCCGGCTGCGGGAAGTCCACCCTGATGCGCGCCATCGTCGGCACCCAGGCCAAGGTCGCCGGCCGGCTCGACGTCCTCGGCTCCCCCGCCGGCTCCGCCGCCCTGCGCTCCCGCGTCGGCTACGTCACCCAGAGCCCGTCCGTCTACCTCGACCTGACGGCGCGCCAGAACCTCGACTACTTCGCGGCCGTCCTCGGCATCCCGCGCCGCGACCGTGCCGGCACCGTGGAGCGCGCCCTCGCCGACGTCGACCTGACCTCGCACGCCGACGCCCTCACCGGAAACCTCTCCGGCGGCCAGCTCTCCCGCGTCTCCCTCGCCGTCGCCCTCCTCGGCACCCCCGACCTGCTCGTCCTGGACGAGCCGACCGTCGGGCTCGACCCCGTGCTCCGCCGCGACCTGTGGGACCTCTTCCACCGCATCGCCCGCGAACGCGGCGCCACCCTGCTGATCTCCTCGCACGTGATGGACGAGGCCGACCGCTGCAGCCGACTGCTCCTCATGCGCGCCGGCCGGCTCCTCGCCGACGACACCCCCGACACCCTGCGCGCACGCACCGCCACCACCTCCGTCGAGGACGCCTTCCTCCACCTCGTCGACGACGCCCGCGCCCAGGAAGAGGCGGCCCGCACATGAACATCCACCGCACCCTCGCCACCGCCCGCCGCGTCCTGCGGCAACTCGGCCACGACCTCCGCACCATCGCCCTGCTGCTCCTGGTCCCCCTGCTGCTCCTGACGCTCCTCTACTACGTCTTCGACAGCAGCCCCCGGGCGTTCGACGGGATCGGCGCCTCACTCCTCGGGATCTTCCCGCTGGTGACGATGTTCCTCGTCACCTCCATCGCCACCCTGCGCGAACGCACCTCCGGAACCCTGGAACGCCTCCTCGCCATGCCCCTGGGCAAGGGCGACCTGATCCTCGGCTACGCACTGGCCTTCGGCACCCTCGCCGTCGTCCAGGCCGCCCTGGCCACCGGAGTCGCCGTGTGGCTCCTGGACCTCCAGTTCGCCGGCTCGCCCTGGCTGCTCCTGCTCATCGCCCTGCTGGACGCCCTCCTCGGCACCGCACTCGGTCTCTTCGTCTCCGCCTTCGCCGCTTCCGAGTTCCAGGTCGTCCAGTTCATGCCCGCGGTGATCTTCCCGCAGCTCCTGCTCTGCGGCCTCTTCGCTCCGCGCGACACCATGCAGCCCGCACTGGAGGCGGTGTCGGACGTGCTGCCCATGTCGTACGCCGTCGACGGCATGAACGAGGTCCTGCACCACACCGACCTCACCGGTGACTACTTGCGCGACGTGATCATCGTCGCGGGCAGCGCACTGCTCGTGCTCGCGCTGGGCGCCGCGACCCTGCGGCGGCGGACGGCCTGACGCGCGGACGGCCCGTGCCCGCGGCGCGTCCCGGCACCCGGAACGCACGCCCGCCCGGGTGCCGGAAGTGCGACGATGAATGCCGGACGTCGTCGGACGAGGAGCGCAACCAGCCATGACCCAGAAAGTCGCCGTTCTCGGTGCCGGCAAGATCGGCGAGGCCCTGCTCTCGGGCATGATCCGAGGCGGCTGGCACCCCTCACACCTCCTGGTCACCGCGCGCCGCGAGGAACGCGCGGAGGAACTCCACGTCCGCTACGGCGTCGAGTGCGTGACCAACGCCGACGCCGCGAAGAACGCCGACACGCTGATCCTGACGGTCAAGCCGCAGGACATGAGCACCCTCCTGGACCAGCTGGCCCCGCACGTCCCGGCCGACCGCCTCGTCGTCAGCGGCGCGGCCGGTACCCCGACCACGTACATCGAGGAGCGACTCACCCCCGGTACGCCCGTGGTGCGGGTCATGACCAACACCCCGGCACTCGTCGACCAGGGCATGTCGGTCATCTCCGCCGGCACCCACGCCGACGAGAGCCACCTTGCCCGTACGGAGGAGATCTTCGGCGGCGTCGGCAAGACGCTGCGCGTCCCGGAGTCCCAGCAGGACGCGGCGACGGCGCTCTCCGGTTCGGGGCCTGCGTACTTCTTCTACCTGGTCGAGGCGATGACCGATGCGGGCATCCTGCTCGGGCTGCCCCGGGACAAGGCCCACGACCTCATCGTCCAGGCCGCCATCGGGGCCTCCCAGATGCTCCGTGACAGCGGCGAACACCCGGTCACGCTGCGGGAGAACGTCACCTCGCCGGCCGGCACGACCATCAACGCCATCCGCGAGCTGGAGAACCACGGGGTGCGGGCGGCGTTCCTGGCCGCGATCGAGGCTGCCCGCGACCGCAGCCGCGAACTCGGTTCCGCCGACGCGAAGTGACCGGGCGTCAGTTCGACGCCCGGGGAGGTTTGAAGCGGCGAAGTGCGTGGTGTAGTGTTCATCGGGTTGCCACGGGGACCCTTGGTCCTCCGGGTAACCGATTCCGTCGTCGTATGACGGCACCCACTACTCAGTGTGATCTCCCATCGGGGGGGATTTCGGCATGCCGGAATTTCTTTCGAAAGGCTCGATTTGGAGCCGGCGGGTAAATCCTCTAACGTGGTGGACACGCCGCAAGGCGAAAAGCAGGACCCAGCAGTACCCCGCCGACAGGGGGTCAGATCGGGAAAGAAGATCTGATAGAGTCGGAAACACCGAAGGGAAGCGCCCGGAGGAGCCTGTGAAAGGGTTCCGATGGAAGCGTCCGTTCCTTGAGAACTCAACAGCGTGCCAAAAGTCAACGCCAGATATGTTGATACCCCGTCCCCCTGTTTTGTGGGGGCGTGGTTCCTTTGAAACACAACAGCGAGGACGCTGTGGATCGTCGGGTTATTCCTCCGGCGGTTCCGCTCTCGTGATGTGTCGACCCGGATATCCGGGAAGCATTCACGGAGAGTTTGATCCTGGCTCAGGACGAACGCTGGCGGCGTGCTTAACACATGCAAGTCGAACGATGAAGCCGCTTCGGTGGTGGATTAGTGGCGAACGGGTG